>DATHUL010000129.1:0-4223 GCA_035462285.1 Acidimicrobiia bacterium | reverse complement strand
ACCCGGGACAGGTCACCGGTGAATCGCTCCAGGTTCGAGGGCACGCCTATGTCCATGGCCGGGGCCAGGGTCGGGATCACCTCGTCGTCGCCCATCGCCCCGGTGGTGACCAGGCTGGCCACACCGCGGTTGGCGTTGTTGGCGATGGTGATGACCTCGATCGGGGCGCCCATCTGCTTGACCACCCCGCAGGACAGGCCGTTGCCGAAGTTCCCGGTGGGGACGACCACGTCGAACGGCTCCACCATGGCGGCGGCGAGATAGACGTAGTACCCGACCTGGGCCGCCACCCGAGCCCAGTTGATCGAGTTGATGGCGAGAAGACCGCGGTGGCGGCCGAACGCGTCCTTGACCATGGCCTGGCAGTCGTCGAAGGTGCCTCTGACCGCCACCGCCAGGACGTTGTCGTCTTCGACCGTTGTCATCTGACGCCGCTGGAAGTCCGACACCATGCCGTCGGGGTACAGGATCACCACCCTGAGGTTGGCCCGGCCCCGGCAGGCTTCGATCGCGGCCGATCCGGTGTCCCCGGAGGTGGCGCCGAGGACCGTGGCGGGCGTGGAGACCTCGCGATCGAACAGCCCGCCGAGGACCTGCAGGGCATGGTCTTTGAAGGAGAGGGTCGGGCCCCAGAACAGCTCGAGCACCGACCGATCCCCGACCTCGACCACGGGAGCGATGTCGGGATGGGCGAACCGCGATGCCGCCTCGTTGACCAGGGGGCCGACCTGTTCCGCTCCGAACAGGGTCAGGGCGGCGGTCACCGCCTGCCGGTACGACCAATCCCGCCACCCGTCGGGGAGAGTCGGGATCTCCTCGGGCACATAGAGCCCGCCATCGGATGCGAGCCCGGCGAGCAGGACACCACGAAAGTCGAGCCGGGGGGCATCACCTCTGGTGGAGACGTACTTCACCGGGAGGAGGGTAGGGGGCGGCCCGTCGGTACAATCGACGGCCAAAGCTCCCGTAGCTCAGGGGATAGAGCGCCGGCCTCCGGAGCCGGGTGCGCAGGTTCGAATCCTGCCGGGAGCGCCGGGCCCAGACATCGGTCTCGAGTACCACCGAGTGCCAAGTACCCAATACCAGGCACCAAGTACCATCAACCCATGCCAAGAGCCATCTGGAAGGGCGCGATCAACTTCGGGCTGGTCACCATCCCGGTCGGTCTCTATACCGCGACCGACAACAAGACGCCCAAGTTCAAGCAACTGCGCAAGACGGACCACTCCCCGATCCGCTACAAGCGGGTGGCCGAGGCCGACGGCAAGGAAGTGGAGTGGGACGACATCGTCAAGGGCTACGAGTTCGAGAAGGACCGCTACGTCGTCTTCACCGACGAGGAGCTCGACTCGGCCCATCCCGACGGCAACAAACTGGTCGACGTGGTCCAGTTCGTCGACGAGTCCGAGATCGACCCGATGTACTACAAGTCTTCGTATTACCTCGCCCCGGAGAAGACCGGGATCAAGGCATACAAGATCCTGGAAGAAGCGCTCGAGGCGAAGGGACGGGTCGCCATCGCCAAAGTATCGATCCGGGAGAAGCAGCAACTTGCCACGCTGCGCGCCAGGGACGGGGTGATCGTGATGGAGACCATGTACTGGCCCGACGAGCTCCGTGACGCCGAGTTCGAGGAGCTCGACGCCAAGATCGAGATCCGCAAGGAGGAAGTCGAGATGGCTGCCTCGCTGATCGACAACCTGACTCGGCCCTTCGACGCCGACGAGTACGCCGACCCGACCCGGGAGGCGATCGAGGAGCTGGCGGCGAAGAAGGTGGCCGGCGAGGAGATAGTGGCCACCACTTCGCCGGAGCCGACCAAGGTGGTCGACCTGCTCGAGGCGCTCAAAGCCTCGGTGGAGGCGACCAAGTCGAAGGAGACGGGCAAGGAGAAGGAAAAGGAAAAGGCAACGGCCAAGGCCGGTTAGACCGGTCCCTCCTCGGCCCAGGTCACCGTCTCCGGGTCGGCCATCTCGATTCCCTTGTACACCGGAGCGCGGAGGTGGAGGTCATGGGTCCACTCCTTGTACTCGACCTCGACCACGATGCCGGGCTCGACCCACACCGGTTTGACCGGCCTGGGCACCACCACCTCGTTGTAGAAGGGGCTGGTGCGGCGCTCGATCTGGCGGAGATGCTCGATGAACAGACGGAGGGCGGCCTCGTCGAAACCGGAGCCGACCGCCCCGATCCAGCGCAGCCCGACCTCGTCGTGGAGCCCGACCAGGATCGATCCGAATGTGGATGCCCGTCCTCCCTCCCCGGGCAGGTACCCGCCCACCACCGCCCGGGCCCGGCGTCTCACCGAGACCTTTCGCCAATCGGGCGACCTTCTCCCCGAGACGTACGGCGAGCCCAGCCGCTTGGCGACGATGCCCTCGAGCCCCCGGTTCTTGGCCACCTGGAACAGGGCGGTCCCATGCTCCGGAGTGGGCTCGGGGACCACGATCGGTGAGGGCAACGCCATCTCGACGAGTAGGCCCACCCTCTCCTCATAGGGGCGATCGATCACGCTCTTCCCCTGGTAGAGGAGGTCGAAGGCGACGAAGTTGATCGGCACCTTGGCCCCGGTGCCGCTCCCCCCGAACCCGGTGCGTCTCTGCAAGTTGGAGAAGGAGGGCCGACCCTCGTCGTCGAAGGCCACCACCTCCCCATCGACCGCCAGCCCGTCGGGAAGTGGGAGATCCGACAGCTCGGGGAAGGGGCGGGTCAGGTCCAACCCCCTTCGCGACCGTGCCCTGATCCGTCCCCCCTCGGAGGCGAGCACGACTCGATAGCCGTCCCATTTCACCTCGAACCACCAATTGGGATCGTCGAAGGCAGCCGTCCAGCGGGTCGCCAGCATCGGCTCGAAGTCGGGGACGCTCAACCGGCGTTGAGCTCTTCCCGGGCGATGCGGTTGACCAGCCCGCCGTCGAGATCGTCGCCGTGCCGCTTCATCAGGTGCCCTACCACCCGGCCGGCGGCCTTCTCGTCCCCGTCGACGCCCAGTTCGGCGATCGCCCCACGAACCAACTCACGGGTGGCTTCGGCGCCCAGCCTGCTGGGCAGCCAGCGGGACAGGTAGTCGACCTCGAAGCCGAGCTTCTCGGCCAGCGCCGCCCCTCGCTCCCCGATCTCGACGTACTCCTGACGCGACTTCTCCATCTTCTTGACGTAGGACCCGATCACCTGGCGATAGAGCGCGTCGTCGGCCTCGCCGGTGAACCCGGGCTGGCTCCGGGCCACAGAGACCTCGGTCTCTATCTGGCGGATCACGTCGCGCCTCCGGCCGTCTCTCGCCCTCATTGCGTCCCTGAGCTCCTCGGCCAGCTCGTCTTTGATGCTCATCGCACTCTCTCCAGGGCGGAACGGGCTCCCGCCGGGTCGTCGCTAATGATGCCCGACACCCCGAGGTCGGCCAACTCGTCGATCAGAGTCGAGTCGTCGACGACCCATGGGTAGACCTCCAAGCCGGCGTCGAGGGCGCGAGCCAGCCCAGGGGCGGGGAGATGGATCGAAGGAAGGAGTGCGACATGACCGTGCTCCAGGCATTGTTCGATCGCCTGGTCGACGTCGCCTGAAGCACCGACCAGCACCCCGGTGGCCATCTCGGGAAAGACCCGGCGCACCGCGGTCAGGGTGACCCAGTTGAACGAGGTGACCATGTCCCCGGGCCGGGCCCGCTCCGCGGTGTCGAGGGCGATCCGATGATCGGGCTCGAAACCCGGCTCGTGGGGGAGGTTCTTCACCTCGAGCTGGAACCCGGTCCCGGGAATGGCGGCGAGAGCCTCGTCGAGGAGGGCAGGTCGGTTTCCCTCCCCCAGATCGAGCTCGGCCAGCACCGACCAGGCATTGTCGGCGACCACCAGCCCGTCGACGACGGGATCGTGGAAGAGGACGAGCTTCCCGTCTCCGCTGCGACGCACGTCGGTCTCCACCGAGTCGGCCACGGTGGCGGCGGCGAGAAAGCCGGCCAGGGTGTTGTCGGGGAAGCGGTTGGGCCATCCCCGGTGCCCGACCACCGTCGGATAGCCTCTCACCTCGCAACCCCGGGAAGAAAACCGTTTACAGAACGGGGGCGGGCCAGTATCGTTCGGCACGGATAACCCATCGTTCCCAGTGTTTCACATCGTGAACGCTTGTGAAAAACATCAAAAAGTTAGGAAAGAGTTTTGCTCACCACCATCACCACATATTGGCGGGAACTGGCAGCTTGCCGGGACTCAGAGCCGACTCTGTTC
>DATHUL010000128.1:0-6610 GCA_035462285.1 Acidimicrobiia bacterium | reverse complement strand
ACCTGGGACGAGCCAGCGGTGGAGCGGGCCTCCGATGTGATCGCAAACCTGTTCATCTTCTACGGCGTCGAGCGGGACGGGGAGGAGGACGTCGAGCAACTGCGAGAGGAGAATTACAACGCAACCATCAGTCACATCCGGGCGGCGAACGACGAGTTGTGGGTGATGAGGGTTGTTCCCGATCAGCCCATCGATCCTTTCCTCCCCGGCCAGTACACCACCCTGGCCATGGGCTACTGGGAGCCACGGGCCGACGACGCGGCGGAGAGACTGGTCCCTGGCCAGCACGAGAAGATGGCCCGCCGCTCCTACTCGGTGTCGAGCTCGATGATCGACGACGATGGCGAGCTGCTCCTTCCGCACACGCCATTCGTCGAGTTCTACATAGTGAAGGTGCGGCCCGAGCACGAGGGGGATCCCCCGGTACTCACCCCGCGGCTGTTCGCCAAGAAGGTGGGCGATCGTCTCTATATGGGCCGCAAGTTCACCGGGCGCTACACCTTGGACGGCGTGAGCCCCACCGACAACGTGGTCTTCCTCAGCACCGGCACCGGCGAGGCGCCCCAGAACATGATGACTGCCGAGTTGCTACGGCGAGCGCACCCGGGACGAATCCTGAACGCGGTCTGTGTCCGGTATCGGGCCGACCTGGCCTACACCGAGCAGCACGACGTGCTGACCGGCCGATACTCGAATTACCGCTACCTGGCCCTGACCACCCGTGAACCGGAGAACGAGGGGAACAAGATGTACCTCCAGGACCTGGTCGCCTCCGGGCGTCTCGAGGAGGAGCTGGGCGCGCCGCTGGACCCGGAGACCACCCATGTCTTCTTGTGCGGGAACCCGGCCATGATCGGGCTCCCCGAATGGACCGAGGAGGGCCCGGTGTTCCCCGAGACCCTCGGGGTGTGCCAGCAACTCCACGAGCGCGGCTTCACCATCGACCACGGAAAGACCCGAGGCAACGTCCACTTCGAGGAGTTCTGGACCGAACGGTGAGGGGCCGACCCCTATTTGCCGGCGCGCTCCCGACGTTGGGCCTCGGCGACGGCGATGGCGGTCATGTTGACCACGTCGTTGACCGAGGCGTCCCGTTGCATGACGTGGACCGTCTTGGACAGGCCGCTGAGGATGGGGCCGATCACCTCGGCGTCCCCGAGCCGGTTGAGCAGCTTGTAGGAGGCATTGGCCGCGGTCAGGTTGGGGAAGACCAGGACGTTGGCCGCCCGGTTGAGCGGGCCCCGGGGCCGCCGGTCCATGAGCAGGTCGGCGACCACCGCGGTGTCGGCCTGCATCTCCCCGTCGACCGGGATGTCGGGTCGGGCCAGCCGGAACAGCTCCACCGCCCGCCGCACCCGGGCCGGCTCGCTCCCGCCCGACGATCCGAAGTCGGAGTAGCTGATGAAGGCGACACGCGGGCTCCGGGCGAAGTCCTCCTCGGCCGTGGTGGCGGCGGCGAGCCCGATCTCGGCCAGTTGTTCGGCGGTGGGCTCGATGTTGACCGCGCAGTCGGTGAAGAACAGCGGTGTGCCCCGCACCACGACCAGATAGACGGAGCTGACGATGGAGCGGCCCTCCTCGACCTGGAGCACCTGGAGGGCGGGCCGTATCGTCTCCGGGTAGTAGCTGCTCAGGCCACCAATCACCGCATCCGCCGCTCCCTCGCGCACCATGAGGCAGGCGTACATCGCCGGGTCCTCGGTCTGCTTCCATGCATCCTGGAGGGAGAGCCCCTTGTGCCGGCGCAGTTGCTCCAGGACCAGTGCGTAACGGTCCCGCTCCGACTCCTCCCTGACGTGGTCGACCACCTCGATCCCGTCGATGGAGATACCGGCGTCCTCGGCCAGGGCCGCGATCTTGGCCGCGTCGCCGAGCAACACCGTGTCGGCGATCCCCTCGTCGGTGACCCTGCGGGCGGCCCGGATCATCCGGACGTCCTCGGCATGGGGGTAGACGATCTTCTTCGGCTGCTCCATCGCCCGGGTGGTGATGGCATTGATCAACCCATAGGAGGCGTTGAATCTGGTCTGGAGCTGGGTGATGTACTCGTCGAAGTCGGTGATGGGGGCGCGGGCCAGGCCCTCCTCCATGGCCGCCCTCGCCACCGCCGGGGCCACCCGCCACAGCACACGGGGGTCGAACGGCTTCGGAATCAGGTACTCGGGCCCGAAGGAGAGACGATCGAGGTCGTAGGCCCTCAGCACGCTGTCGGGGACCGGCTCCCGGGCCAGCTCGGCGAGGGCGCGAGTGGCGGCGATCTTCATTCCCTCCGACACACCACGCGATCTCACGTCCAGTGCCCCCCGGAAGATGAAGGGGAACCCGAGGACGTTGTTCACCTGGTTGGGGTAGTCGCTGCGGCCGGTGGCCATGATCACGTCGGGACGGGCGGCGGTGGCGTCGGGATAGCTGATCTCGGGGTCGGGGTTGGCCAGGGCGAACACGATCGGGTTCTCCGCCATCGACTGGATCATCTCCTTGGAGACGGTTCCGGCGGCGGACACGCCCATGAAGACGTCGACGTCGACCATGGCGTCTTCGAGAGTGCGGGCATCGCTGTCGACGGCGAAGTCGCGCTTGATCTCGTTGAGGTCGTCGCGACCGGAGTGGATGACACCGGTCGAATCGACCATGAGGATGTTCTCCGGGCTGACGCCGAGCCCGATGAAGAACCGGGCCGAAGCGATGCCGGCCGCCCCCGCCCCGGCGAAGACGATCCTGGTCTTGGCGATGTCCCGCCCGGTCAGCTCGAGAGCGTTGAGAAAGGCGGCCCCGCCGATGATGGCGGTGCCGTGCTGGTCGTCGTGGAACACCGGGATGTCGAGCCGGCCGCGCAGGGTGTCCTCGATGACGAAGCACTCGGGCGCCTTGATGTCCTCGAGGTTGATCCCGCCCACGGTCGGGGCGAGCAGCTCGCAGAACTTTATGACGTCCTCGGGGTCGGTGGCATCGATCTCGAGGTCGAATACGTCGATGTCGGCGAACCGCTTGAACAGGACGCCCTTGCCTTCCATCACCGGCTTGCTGGCCAGGGGCCCGATGTTGCCCAGGCCGAGCACCGCCGACCCATTGGACACCACCGCCACCAGATTCCCCCGGTTGGTGAAGCGAAAGGCCGCGTCCGGATCGTCGGCTATGACCAGGCACGGCTCGGCCACCCCCGGTGTGTAGGCCAGGCTCAGGTCGGCCTGGGTGGCCGTCGGCTTGGTGGACCGGATCTCGATCTTTCCCGGGCGCGGCTTCTCGTGATACTCGAGCGCTTCGGAGAAGGTGGGTCTGTCGGGCATAGGGCCCCGAGCCTATCGGCTTTCTCCGGGGTCGAATGTCCCGGTAGTCGCGGAGGCGGCCCGGTCGCGTGCCGGAGATGGCCGACGCCCCCTTTATCGCTCGACGGCACCTGGCTTTACAATCGATGGGGACGTGACCACCTCGAAGCTCCCGATCTACCACGACAACGGCTACAAGGTGATGGCCGGCTGGCGGGTCGGGCACGCCCCGGAGGAGTCGACCACCCGCTCGGGTCTTCTCGTCCCGATCGGGACCAAGGACGGCAACGACGCCCTGGCCCTGCTCGATGTCAAGACCGGTCAGCGCTTCTGGGCGGTGCCCACCGGCGCCTGGCGCTTCATCTGGCCGGCATCGGGGAAACCGGTGATCGCGGTGCGCGAGTCGCAGATCATCGCCGAGGAGGAGCTCGAGCACGTCGGGGACGAGGGCCAATACCTCTGAGCCGGCCTAATCACCCCGCACCGTCGGTGACGACCGACGAAGATCTCCGGACCCCATGACACAAGAGCACGCCTCCCGCCGTCGCCGCAGGCTGACCGCCACCGTCACCGATCTCGAAGTCGCCATACAGCGGGCGTTCCTGGTCGGTGTCGAGCTGCCCGGGATGTCCACTGTCGACTCCGAGCGAAGCCTGGAAGAGCTGGCCCTGCTCACCGACACCGCCGGATCCGAACCGGTCGACCAGGAGCTGGTCCGACGCACCCGGATCGATCCGGCCACCTACATCGGGTCGGGCAAGGCGGAGGAGCTGGCCACCCTGACCCAGGCCCTCGACATCGACGTGGTCGTCTTCGACAACCAGCTCACCCCGGCCCAGCAACGCAACCTGCAAAAGCTGTTCGGTTGCGACGTGGTCGACCGGGAAGGGCTGATCCTCGACATCTTCGCCCAGCATGCCCACACCAAGGTGGGCGCCCTCCAGGTCGAGCTGGCCATGAACCGCTACAACCTGCCCCGGCTCCGGGGCAAGGGCACCGCCCTGTCCCAGCAGGGCGCCGGGGTGCTGGCCCGCGGGCCGGGTGAGACCAAGCTGGAGACCGATCGCCGCCGCATCCTGCAGCGGATCTCCAAGCTGGAGCGGGAGTTGAAGGAGACGGTCGGGCACCGTGAGACCCAGCGCAAGGCGAGGAGACGGTCCGAGATCCCCCAGGTCTCGATCGTGGGATACACCAACGCCGGGAAGTCGACTCTGCTCAACGCGCTCACCGATGCCGGTGTCCTGGTCGAGGACCGGCTCTTTGCCACCCTCGACTCGACCGTGCGTCGTCTCCAGCTTTCCAATCAGCGACCCGTCCTCCTCGCCGACACCGTCGGATTCGTCCGTCGTCTCCCCCACCATCTGGTCGAGGCCTTCCAATCGACCCTGTCCGAGGTGGCCGAGGCCGACCTGCTCCTCCATGTCGTCGACGGGTCGGTGGAGGACCTGGCCGGCCAGATCGCCGCGGTGCGCGAGGTCCTCCTCGAGATCGGCGCCGCCGAGCTGCCCGAGCTGATCGTGTTCAACAAGTCGGATCTGATCGGTGACCAGGGCATGACACGTCTGGCCAACCTGTACCCCGAGGCGGTCTTCGTCTCCGCCCTGACCGGGTCGGGTCTCGACGAGCTGCTGATGAGGATCGGCGAGCTGGTGGAGAAGACGATGGTCACCATGACCCTCGAGATCCCGTACACCCGGGGCGATCTGGTCGCGGCAGTGCCCCGGGTGGGCGAGGTGATCGAGGAGAAGCACGACGACAACGGGACGATCCTCGAGGTGAGGGTCCCGGAGACGTCCCGGGCCCAGTTCGCCCAGTTCAGTCGCTGAAGGCCATGGCGGCGGCGCCGATGATCCCAGCATTGTTGGCCAGCGCCGCCCGTCTCGTGTCGATGTCGTCGAAGGTGACATGAGTGGCGAACTCGTCCCAGAACTTGGAGACCCCGCCGCCGATGACGATCAGGTCCGGGTTGAACACATCGTTGGCCAGGATGATGAACTCCCGTGCCCTCTCCCCCCACTCGTCCCAACTCAGGTTCTCGATGCGACGAGCCTTGGCCGAGTAGCGCTGCTCGGCAGGACGGGCCCCGTTCAGCTCGAGCTGACCGGCCTCGGTGTTCGGCACCAGCTTCCCGTCGAGGAGGACAGCGCTGCCGATACCGGTCCCGAAGGTGAGGACCAGCACCACGCCGGCGACGTCCTTGGCCACCCCGAATCGGCTTTCGGCCAGCCCGGCGGCATCGGCGTCGTTGAGAAGCCGGACCTCCCGCCCGGTGGCTTCTTGGAACATCTCGAGGGCGTTCACACCTATCCACGACAGGTCGATGTTGTTGGCGGTGTAGATCAAACCGTGGCGGATGACGGAAGGGAATCCGATCCCGACCGTGCCCGGCTCGTCGAGCCGCTCGACCAGCTCCTTGACCACGGCCACCACGGCCGACGGCGTCGACGGCTCGGGTGTGTCCACCCGAAGTCGATCACTGACCAGCTTCCCTGCTTCTGTGTCGACGACCCCGGCTTTGACCCCAGAGCCGCCGACGTCGACCCCGATCCTGGTTGCCACGGCGGGCGAGCCTAAACCTCGGGCAGGGATCGGTGCCAAATCGGGGCACAGTGCCCTGGCCACGGCGAGCGCTGGTGGTCGGGGCACTAGCCTCGCCAATCCATGAGTGGCCAGGGAGACATCGCCGTCGTCGGTCTCGGGGTGATGGGCGCCAATCTCGCCCTCAACCTGGCCGACAACGGATACCGGGTGGTCGTCTTCAACCGTACCGGCTCGGTCACCGAGGAGTTCATGGCCGGCGAGGCAGCCGGGCTGGGGGTTTCCCCCGCCTACACCATCGAGGAGATGGTCGGGACGCTGGCCCGGCCCAGGGTGGTGTTGATCATGGTCACTGCGGGAAACCCGGTCGATCTGGTCATCGAGTCGCTGTTCGAGCATCTCGACGAAGGGGACATCATCATCGACGGGGGCAACTCCCTCTTCGCCGACACCGCTCGCCGGCAGTCGTTGGTCGAGTCCCGCGGTCTCCACTACCTGGGGATGGGTGTGAGTGGTGGGGAGGAGGGAGCCCGACACGGGCCGTCGATCATGCCGGGTGGCAGTGAGGAGGCGTGGCTGCACGTCGAGCCCATGCTCAAGGCGATCGCCGCCGTCGCCCCCGACGGGAAGCCGTGTTGTGAGTGGATCGGTCCCGGAGGCGCCGGTCACTTCGTCAAGATGGTGCACAACGGGATCGAGTACGGCGACATGCAGGTCATCGCCGAGGCCTACGACCTGATGCGACGGGGAATGGGGATGAGCCCGGGCGAGATGGCCAAGGTCTTCGCCGGGTGGAACCAGGGAAG
>DATHUL010000127.1:0-1708 GCA_035462285.1 Acidimicrobiia bacterium | reverse complement strand
CGGAGATGCCTGCCCCGGGGCAGGGTGGGCGCGTTGCTCTTGGAGTCGTCGAGCCACGCCCCCCTCACCTGTCATGGGGAGAGGCCGTCGTCGTGCTGCCACATCACCCTCTCCGCCGGCGGCCTGGCTCCGGGTCGTGTGGACGCCTTGAACACAGTGGGTCGATGGCGTCCCATCACCAGCTCGGCGAGGCGCGCCTGCTCCGGCTGCTCGGCCTCCACCTCGATGGTCAGCCCGCCGCCGGGATAGGCGAGGAGATCCTCGTCGCGGGCCGGATGAGCGGTGGCTGCGATGGCGCTTCCCACCCATCCGGTGAGGGCTCCAACCACCACCCCGATCACGGCGTAGAGAACCCAGTGTCTCCCCTCCAGCCAGATCAGAGAGCCCAGCATGGTCATCGAACCAAGTGTCAGAGCCCCGGTGCGGGCCGTGCGCAGCGGGTGCTCGAACAATCCTCCGGGCCGCCCCGAGTCGGATACCGCCGACCACGATCCCATGGGGACGATCACGGTCGGTCTCAGACCGAACTGCTCCAGGTCGTCGAGCACGGCCCGGGCCGCTGCCGAGTCCGCATAGGCGGCGCTGACTGTGCTCAGCTCATCGTGGGCGGCACCGTCGCCCGGGACTGCATCTGTGGTGTTGATTGACATGTGTTCTCCTGGAAGGAGTCGATTACCACGGGATCGGGACCATGAAACGCCCGGGTCTCAGTGGCGACCGTCGACGAGATGGACCGCATCCGTGCCGGCGGGAGGGTTGTCGGCCCCGGTTGGGCCGTCTTCGACAGTTGGGAAGATACCGCTCAGTGTGACCGTCCCCTGGTCGATGTCGATGTTCACCGTGGCCATCGGGGCGTCCCAGGCATCGATCGCCGGCCCCGGCCCGCGGCGCAGGAACAGCCGGCGGACAGGGCCGCCGGATCGGAGGATGGCCACGATCCGGGCGGCGCGACCCCCGGCAAGACCGGTTTGCCCCGGATTCGAGCCGGTCGGATCGCCGGCGATCCCGATCGCCCGCCCGATCCGTGCCGCCAGGGCGCGGCGTCGAACCGCCCCGTGGTCGGGGTCGAAGAGATAGGCGACCGACGCCCCGAGAGCGGCACCTTGGATCAGCTTGAGACGGCTCAATCGGCTACCAGGGCTCTCATCCGGCTCGTCTCGCACACCGCGTGCTCGCAACCGCAAAACTCACCGGACATCGTGGTCTGCTCGCACGTCTCACTGCACGTCTCGCCGGGCTCCAAGACCCGACAGGTGCACGGCTTGTGCGCACATTCCATTGCAACTCCTCTTCTGTAGGGCGACATACCCGCCGGCAAGACTCCCAAAACGAGAGGCTCACGGCCGCCAGATCATGGCGGCGTCGAGATCCGGGAACGGGGCGGGGGCGATGGTGGAGAGCGGGGTCACGGTCACGAAATTCTTGGCGCAGAGTGCGGTGTCGCTGGCCGGGTCGGTTCCCGCCGAGGACGAGCCGACCACGAACTGCAGTCTTCGGTCCTCGACGTCGGCGTTGGCCACCCTGAAGTAGCCGAACTCGTCGAGGTCGGCCCAATGAATCCCGTTGATCTCGGCGAGAGGGACCCCGGGCACGTTGATGTTGAGGACATACGGGCCGCGGTTTCGATCGATGATCCACCTGGCCGCGGAGACCCCTACATCGACCGCTGACTCCCACTGCCAGGGATCGGACTGGGCGAGACTGATGG
>DATHUL010000126.1:0-3157 GCA_035462285.1 Acidimicrobiia bacterium | reverse complement strand
TAGCTCATCGGGATGCCGTGTTCGCTGGTGACGGTGATTTCGGTGATGGCGTCACAGAGGATGGCTTGGAGGGTGTCAGGTCCGATTCTGGGTCCGGTTTCGAGGACCACTCCGGTCTCCCCGCCTGTTCCTGCCGCCTGGTTGGCGTCGATGAACATGCTGATCTGGGCGGGGGGCGGATCGTCGCTGATGCAGACTGCGGTCAATGCGGTGGCTTTCCGCCAGGAGCTGTCCCCTCTAGTTCCGTCGGGGAAGGCGGGGAGCTGGTCGGCGGTTTCGGTCAACGTCTTGTCCACGACCGCCCCGGCATATCCGTCCAGTCCTCCCCACAGTTTCCACCAGGACCGGTCCAACGACGGTTGGAGGACGAGGAACTGTTCGGCGGCAGTGTGTGTTTCGGTTTCTGAGCTGATCCGGGCCCGCAGGGCGGCCTGGCGGCGGACCCCGGCCACGTCGAAACGTTCCAGAAGTCCCAGATCCTCGGGGATCCGGGAGAGGGCTTCGACCCGGTCGAAACCGACCTCGCCTGAGGCCAATGCTTGTCTCAGTTCGGGCCGGTGGCCGGTCCGGCGCATGGTCCGGACCAGAGCTTTGGCCGTCTCCGGGCCGACGTCGAGACGGGAGGCGGTCCACTCCGACAGGCTGCGGCAGCCGTCTGCGCTGGCCACCTGCCGGGAGTCCAACTCCTCGAGAATGGCCAGGTCGACCGCGGTGAGACGAGACTGCAGCATCTGATTCGAGATCAGCTCCCGTTCCAACCGGTCGGTGGTCCACTCCCCATAACCCACACCCCGAACATACGTTCCCCCAGGGACAGATTCAATGGTTTCGAAGCCGGATCCGGAGATTTCTCGTGAATCTCCGAAGCCGACGTGGAGAGCTACGCCTTCTCGATGTCGTCGAGTAGTTCCTGCCAGCTCTTGGAGAACTTGGACACACCCTCGTCTTCGAGCACCTGGACCACATCGTGGTAGTCGACCCCGACGTCGGCCAACCGGGCCAGGTCGAGCTTGGCCTGCTCGATGTCGTATTCGGTGAACGGCTTCGGAGACGGATTGCCATGGTCCTGGTAGGCGTCGATTGTGTCGAGGGGCATGGTGTTGATCGTGTCCGGGGCCACCAGATTCTCCACGTAGAGCAGGTCGGGATAGTCAGGGTTCTTGGTCGAGGTAGAGGCCCAGAGCGGTTTCTGGACCCGGGCCCCTAGTTCGGCGAGCGTCTTGTATCGATCCGTCCCGAACTGCTCCAGGAAGAGGCCATAGGCGACTCTGGCATTGGCGTTGGCGGTCACGCCCTTGAGCGAGGCGGCCTCGAGGGTGTCGATCTCGTCGAGTCTGCGGTCCACTTCGGTGTCGAATCGGGAGACGAAGAACGAGGCGACCGAGGCCACCTTGCTCAGGTCCCCGCCCGCGGCGTGAAGTTCCTCCATCCCACCGAGATAGGCGTCCATCACGTGCTTGTACCGCTCCAGCGAGAAGATCAGGGTGATGTTGACCGATATGCCTTCGGCGATGAGACGTCTGATCGCGGGGATGCCCTCGGGGGTGGCGGGGATCTTCACCAGCAGGTTGGGCCGATCGATCTGTTTGATCCAGTCTCTCGCCTCGGTGACACTCGCCTCGGTGTCGCCGGCCAAGGTCGGTGAAACCTCGACCGAGACGAAGCCGTCTCTTCCTCCGGTGGTCTCGAACACCCCGAGCAGCTCGTCGCAGGCCCTCTGCAGGTCGGTGGCCATCAGAGTCTTGGCGATCTCCTCAGCCGAGACCCCTGCCGACTTGAGATCTGCGAGCTGTTGGTCGTACTCCGAAGACCCGACGATGGCTCCGGCGAAGATGGTCGGGTTGGAGGTGACCCCGGTGACGGCGTCGTGCTCGATCCTGCGGGTCAGCTCGCCGGAGTCGAGCATCGCCTTGGAGATCTGGTCGGACCAGATGGACACACCGGCTGCGGCCAGCCCGTGGAGGTTGGAACGGCTCATGGGACAAGGGTAGGGCAGTACCCGGACTGCGCCGCCCGACCCGGGCGATAGCCTTGACCAGGCATGATCGATGCGGTCCTCGTCGAGCCCGATGGGCTGGTCGCCACCCCGGAATCCCCCCGGTCGGCCCCGGGTCGGGGTCGGATCCTGGCAGTGGCGGTGGGGGTGGTGGCGACCGGTCTGTTCCTGGTCGCAGGCGTCTACGACCGAAACGACGGGGAGATGCCGGGCCGGGACCTGATCCAGGCCTATCTCGATGCCTGGTACGGAGGGGACTTCGACACGGCCTCCAGTCTGCGGGCGCCGGAGCGGGTGCGCACCGGACCGTCTGAGGACCGGGCCCGTGGCGAGGTGGAGTATCAGGCGATTCTGGGGGCGCGGGCAGAGCTGCTCGACTGTGAGCCGCTACCACCGGCGACCGTCCGTTGTGACGTCGCTTACAGCAACGCCCTCAACCAGGCGGCGGGGACGGCGCCCGCCGTCGTCGCCCAGCAGTTCGGAATCAGGGACGGTCTCCTCCTCTTCGTCGCCGGGCCCTATCTGGAGGACGAGATGCTCCGGGTCAGCTTCGGGGACTTCGCCGCCCGGAACCTCCCCGCCGAGTACGAGGACGCCTGTGCCCGAGAGCCCAACTACCAGCCACCGAGCTGTGCCGAGCTCAAGCTGAGAGACCTCGAGGAGTGGGCCGATTGGCGCCGGTTGGAGGCGGGCTGATCCCAACTAGCCTTCCCGGTCGGCAATGCCGAGACGCATCCTCATCGCCAAACCCGGCCTCGACGGCCACGACCGCGGGGCGAAAGTGATCGCCCGCGCCTTGCGCGACGCAGGTTTCGAGGTGATCTACTCCGGTCTGCACCAGACCCCGGCGCAGATCGCGGAGACGGCGGTGCAGGAGGATGTCGACGCGGTAGGCCTGTCTTCGCTCTCCGGGGCTCACAAGACACTGTTCCCCCAGGTGGTCGAGGAGCTGGCTGCCCGGGAGGCCGACGATGTGATGGTGTTCGGGGGCGGGGTCATCCCCGAATTCGACTTTCAAGGTCTCCTCGACGCCGGTCTCGCCACCATCTTCACCCCGGGCACGGCCCTCGACACCATCACCGCATGGGCCGAGGCCAACGTCCCGGCGAAGGCCTAGTGGCCGGAGCACTAGTCGCGGCGCAACGACAGAAGGGAACCAGT
>DATHUL010000125.1:0-12722 GCA_035462285.1 Acidimicrobiia bacterium | reverse complement strand
GGGACGCCTTTCGGGCCATCCTGGAGCAGCACAATCGGATCGTACACCAGGCCTGCCAGGACAACCGTGGCCGGATCGTCAAGAACGAGGGAGACGGCTTCTTCATGGCGTTCCAATCGGCGGTCGATGCCGTTGCCTGCGCGGTGGAGATCCAACGGCGGCTCGGGGAGGACTCGTGGGGGGAAGGCGAAAGGGTCCGGGTCAGGATCGGGCTCCACACCGGGGAAGGCAGGTTCGGAGGATCCGACTACGTGGGCATCGACGTCCACCGGGCGGCCCGCATCGGGGACAGCGGGCACGGGGGCCAGATCCTCCTCTCCGAGGCAACGGCACGGCTCACCGAGTACAGCTTGCCTGCGGGCACCCGGCTCCAGGACCTAGGCACACATCGCCTGCGCGACCTGACCCATGAGGAGCACATCTACCAACTCGACGTCGACGGGACTCCCAATCAGTTCCCCCCATTGCGCACCCTGAGCGCCACCAAGGGGAACCTCCCGATCCGCGACCTGGACCTGATCGGCCGCCAACACGAGAAGGAGGCGGTGATCGAGGCGCTGGAAGGGTCCCGGCTGGTCACTCTGACCGGGCCGGGCGGGGTGGGGAAGACCACCCTGGCATTGAAGGTGGCCGAGGAGCTCGCCCCCGATTTCGAGGACGGCGTCTGGCTGGTCGAAGTGTCACGGGTCCCCGAGGAGAACCTCCTTCCGGCCGCGGTCGCCCGTCAGCTCCACATCACCGAGAGCCCGCTGAGCTCCGTCACCGACACCCTGATCTCCCGGTTGGCCAAGGCCCGTTCCTTGCTGATCCTGGACGGTTGCGAGCATCTGATCGACGCAGTGGCCAAGCTGGCCGATCAGCTCCTCCAGGGAACGGTGGAGTTGAAGATCCTCGCCACCACCCGCGAGTGGATGTCGATAAGGGAAGAGCACCTGGTCCAGCTCTCGCCGCTGTCCGTGCCCGGGCCGGAGGTGCGCTCGGTGGAAGCCATCGCCGGATACGACTCGGTGGCATTGTTCGTGAGCCGGGCCCGGCTGGTCCAGGCCAGTTTCGAGCTGGGACCGCTCAACGCAGAGCTTGTGGCGGAGGTGTGCCGACGTCTCGACGGGATACCGCTCGCCATCGAGCTCGCCGCGGCCAGGCTCAAGGTGCTATCGGTCGGCCAGCTGGTCGACCGTCTCGACCAACAGTTCGCTCTCCTCGCCGGGACGGCGAGAGACCTCCCGCCCCATCAACAGACCCTGGAGACGACCCTCGACTGGAGCTTCGACTTCCTCGGCTCGGCCGAGCGTGCCCTATTCACCCGTCTCTCGGTGTTCAACGGCGGTTTCACCCTCGAAGCCGCCGAGAGCGTCTGTGCCGGCGGGGTCGTGGTCCGGGAGCACGTGATGAACCTCCTCGCCCGTCTGGTGGAGACATCACTGGTGATGGCGTCGGAAACGGATCCGATCAGGTACCGACTCCTCGAGCCGATCAGCCACTACGCCAGGATGAGACTCGACGAGGGCGATGCCGAGGCCCTGCGAGACCGGCACGCCGCCTATTTCCTCGCCCTGGCCGAGGAGGGCGACAACCAGATCCTCGACATCGAGCAGAACGTCTGGGCCGACCGACTGGAGCGAGACCGATACAACCTGCGCGCTGCCCTGGAGTGGCTGCACGAATCGGGCCGGGCCGAGGAGGCGATGGCGATGGCCGGGGCGCTCCGCTGGTTCTGGGTGATCAAACGGGAGGTCAGTGACGGGTCCAAATGGTTGGAGCGGACCCTGGCCCATCGGGAGGGAGTGGACCCGGCCGTGGTGGCCAGGGCGCTAAACGGCGCCGGTCTCCTGGCCAGCAGACGTCTCGCTTTCGACGAGGCGCAGGCAGCCCTGACCGAGGCAATGGAGATCTACCCCCAGTTGGGCGATCGGCAGGGCGAGGCCAGACAGGCCTATCAGCTGATGGCCACCGCCTGGCTCAGGGACGACCTGACGGAGGCGACCCGACTCGCTCCCGAGGCGGAGCGTCTCACCAGAGAGGTGGGCGACACCTGGATGCTGGCATGGACCCTGGCGGTGTGGGGGACCATGGAGCGTCTCCAGGGGAACCTGGCGGAAGCGCGCTCCCGAATGATGGAGAGCCATCAGATGTTCCTCGATCATGCCGGAGTCCTCGACATCGGGTGGTCCGCCCTCCGGCTCGGCGCCCTGGCCAGGGATGAGGGCGACTACGTCGAGGCCACCAGCCGTTACACCGAAGGGCGAGCCCTCCTGGTGATAGCCGGCGACTCACTGGGCCTGGCCCATGCCGACGCCGGCCTCGGAGCGATGGCCTGGCTCGCCGGAGATCATGACTACGCCTTGGAGCTCTATCGCTCCGCACTCGAGGGCTTCACCCTGTACGAGGAGGCCGCCAACAACCTGTTCGAGCTGAAGACGATGATCCAGTCCAACCCGACCACCGACGAGCTACAGCGGGTGGTCGAGCAGAACCGCGGCCGTGCCGAGCTGACCGAGGACAAGCGGGGTCCGCGCGCTGCGCTTGCCGAGTACCTCTATCACATGGGAAAGACCGCTTTCCGTCACAACCAGGTCGAACGAGCCCAGGACGCGCTGCGGGAGAGCCTGGTCCTGAGCCATGGCGCCGAAGACATGAGAGGAGTGGCCATCGCACTGGCCGGTCTCGCCGTGTGCGCCCACGCCCGGGGCCGAGACGAGGTGGCGGCCCGGCTGTTCGGGCTGGCCGATTGGGTGGCCAGTGAGAACCGGGTGACGGTGTGGCCGCCACCCGAAGAGAGCGACTACGTCGTCGTGGTCGGCGCCACCCAGGCCGCACTGGGCAGCGTCGAATTCGCCCATGCCACCGTCGAAGGCGAGGGGATGTCGATCGAAGAGGCTCTCGACCTGGTGGCGCCTGAAGTGGAGGGCCAGGACGCTCGAGACCGGCTGGGGCGCTAACCCCGACCCACCTCAGTAGTCGATGCCCCTCCGGGCCGCGATGCCACGGTCGAAGGCGTGCTTGACCTTCCTCATCTCGGTCACCGTGTCGGCGGCGGCGATCAGACTGGCCGGGGCGTCGCGGCCGGTGAGGATCAGGTTGAGGGCGGGCGGACGTTCACGGATGGCGGCCAGGACGTCATCTATCTCGATCCAGCCCCAGTTGATCGGGTAGGTGATCTCGTCCAGGACGATCAGCTGGTACTCCCCGGAGGCCATCCGCTCGCGAGCCTGCCTCCATGCTTCACGGGCGATCGCCTCGGACTCCTCCATGTCCTCCGAATCCCAGGTGAATCCGTCCCCCAGAGCCCACCAGTCGATGCCGAGGCCACGTCCGGTCTTCTCCTCGCCCACGCTCCACTCGCCCGACTTGAGGAATTGGACCACTCCCACCTTCCAGCCTCGGGCGACGGCCCGCATCGCGGTGCCGAAGGCGGCGGTGGACTTGCCCTTGCCGTCTCCGGTGTTGACCAGGACCAGCGAGGGCTGGCGGCGCTTCCCGGTCGGTGGGGCCTCGGTGGGGGGTTGGGATGGATCGATCATTCGCCTTCCGTGGTCGCCAGGATCATCTTGCATCGACGCTATCCCACTCCAGGACCGTCATCTCTCCTGGCTGGGGAGCGAAGAGGACACCGCATCGTCTGGCCAAGAGCCGGATCACACCGCCGTGGGTAACGACGAGATGGTCTCCCCGCCCCAGTTCGGCGAGGAACCGGCCCACCCGTTCCTCCAGCTGCGCCACCGACTCGCCTCCGGGGGCGACGAAACCTTCGAAGCGAACCAGGGACTGTCTCGTGGCCGGGTCGAGGTCATCCCAGCGCTTGCCTTCGAGCTCACCGAAGTCGAGCTCTCGGAGACGGCGGTCGGGCGTGGCCCTACCAACCGCCAATCGGGCATACTCCCTGGCCCGAGCCAGGTCCGAGCACCAGACGCCGTCGAAGGAACGGGCGGCAAGCGAACGCCGGATCGGATCGGCCTGTGCCTCTCCTCCCCGGCTCAACGGGACGTCGGTCGACCCGCAGAGACGTCCCGCCTCGCTCCAGTCGGTCGCACCGTGTCGCACCAGCCAGAGCCTCAGCGCCACCATGCCCCCTCGATGAGACCCGAGGACGCCAGGGCCGCGGCGAGCACCAGGAGCGAGACCTCGCCAACCTGCTGCGCCGCCCCGAGCACGTCGCCGGTGAACCCGCCGATGTTCCTCCAGGCGAGCAGGCCGACCAGGCCCGCCCCTGCAACGGTCAGCAGGGCGAAGGCCGCCACCCACCAGCCGAGGGCGATCAGGCCGATCAGCAGCGAGATCAGCCCCCCGATGGCGACCTGTCGTCGCGAGCCGGGGCCGGAGTGGGCGGCGCCGAGGCCGTGACCCGACGCCGGGGTCAGGACGGCGAGGAGAGCGATGGCCCCGGCGCGGCTCAGTGCGTGGACGGCGGGGAGGACGACCAGGGCCGAGGCAGGTCTCATCGTGGCCAGTGCGGTCACCCTGAGCACGCCGCTGAACACCAGGGCCAGGGTCCCGTATGTCCCGTTTCTCGGGTCCTTCATGATGCGCAACATCTCCCCCCGATCGGAGCCTCCCCCCAGGCCGTCCATCATGTCGGCCAGGCCATCCTCGTGGAGGCCACCGGTGATGAGCACTCCAAGCGCCACCGCCACACCCGCGGCGACCGTGGCCGGCAGCACCGAGGCCGCGCCGGCATATGCCGATGCCACGACAAGACCGATCACGCCTCCGACCGGCGGGACCCACCGCAGCGATCGGTCGATGTCGGCCCGATCCCAGCCCGACCTTCCGATCGGAACCCGGGTCAGCAACGTGACCGCGGCACCGAGGCCCCTCACCGGCCCAACCCCCATTCGCCGAAGGTGGCCACGTCGGTGACACAGCACGCCGCCAGCCTGATCAGGGGAACGGCGGCGAGGGCCCCGCTCGCCTCGCCCAGCCTCATGGCCAGGTCGAGGATCGGGGGTTTGCCCAGCTTGTCGAGTAGGAGTCGATGACCCGGCTCGGCGGAACAGTGGCCGGCAACGGCGTGGTCCAGGGCGCCGGGACGGGCAACCTCCAGGGCGGCGCAGGCCGAGGTGACGACAAAACCGTCCAACACCACCGGTATGGAGCGGGACCGGGCCGCGCTCACTGCCCCGGCGATGGCGACCAACTCCGAGCCCCCCACCTGACGCAGGATCTGGAGTGGGTCGGCGCCTTCGACCCGACGTCTTGCCGCCTCGACGGCCCTCTTCTTCCTCTCCAGGGTCTCCTCGTCGACACCGGTCCCCAAACCGGTCCAGATTTCGGCGTCGCCACCGAACAATGCCGCCGAGACCGCGGCCGCCGCGGTGGTGTTGCCGATTCCCATCTCCCCAAGGACCAGGAGATCGGTTCGACCGAGGATCTCCACCGCCTCCACTCCGGCGACCCAGCAAGCCTCGAAACCGGACTCGTCGAGAGCCGCCTCCACCCTGATGTCGCCGGTGGGCCGCCCCACTCCCACGTCTACCACCGAGAGCTCGACGCCCAACGCGGAGCACATCACGCTGGCGGTGGCCACACCCTCGTTCAGCGCCCGCAGCATCGATTCGGTCACCGCTGGGGGATATGCGCTGACACCGCGAGCCGCGACACCGTGGTCGGCGGCGAACACGATGCAGCTGACCTCGTCGACGCGGGGGGTCGATGTCCCCTGCCATCCGGCCAGCCAGACGGCGATCTCGTCCAGTCGTGACAGGGCGCCGATGGGGCGAAGGACCTGTGCCGCCCTCTCCCTCACCGCTTCGGCGGCATCGAGATCGGGAGAAGGCAAGGGACCGAGCAGGGCCGAGGCGGAGTCAATCATCTGCCGTCTCCCAGAGTGACCGGGCCGGCATCACCGGGACCACTCCCCCGGCCACGGCCAGCAGGACGCGATCGGCGGCGTCGGCCCAGAGGGCGTTGACCCGACCGAGCAGGTCGCGGTAACGACGCGCCAACTCGTTCAAGGGGACGATGCCCGAGCCGACCTCGTTGCTCACCACGATCGTGGTGGGTCGTCTCGCCCCGGCCACGGCGGCGGCGCGACTGGCCCTGGCCTGGATCTCGTCGTCGCCCAATCCGAGCTCGACGAGGTTGGAGACCCACAAAGTGAGACAGTCGACGACGACCGGGGTGGCGTCGTCGACACTTTCGAGCGCTGCCTCCAGCTCGATTGGCTCCTCCAGCACCCGCCAGTGATCGGGACGTGACCGCTGGTGCTGGAGAATCCGGTCCCGCATCTCGTCATCTCGTCCCTCGGCGGTGGCGATCAAGGTCACCGTCCCTGCGCCCGGCCCGGTCAGGCCCTCGGCCAACCTCGACTTGCCGCTTCGCGCTCCGCCGAGCAGGAGTGTCAGTGCCATCAGGGCCGTCTCTCACTCGTCGGCACCGCCACTCTGTCCGACGGCACTCCCGCCCTGATCGGGATCACCACGGGCCCGGCCCCGGTTTGGTCGACGACCCGGACGGTGGCCGCATAGTGCTGCGCGATCCGCTCCTCGGTGAGCACCTCGCGGGCCGGGCCCTCGCTGACCACCACGCCGTTGTCGAGCAGGACCAGATGTGGGGCGAACTGACCGGCCAGGGTGAGGTCGTGGAGGGCGGTGAGCACGGTCAGGCCCTGCTCCACCCTCAACTCGTCGATCAGCTCCAACACCTGCTGCTGATGACCGACGTCCAGGGCCGAGGTGGGCTCGTCCAGGAGCAGGATCTCGGAGCCCTGGGCCAGCGCCCGGGCCAGGACCGCCCGCTGCGACTCGCCACCGGACAACGACTCGATGTGACGGTGGGCCAGTCCCACCAGCTCGAGTCGTTCCAGGACCTCCCATACCACCGCCCGGTCCTCGGCGGACTCCGTTCCCCAATAGGGGATGTACGGAGTGCGACCGATCGATACGTAGTCCGACACGCTCATTCCCTCGGGAAGGACCGGCCGCTGGGGGAGGAACGCCACCAGCTGGGAGAGACGGCGCCGGGTCATGGCGACCGTCGACCGGCCTCCGATCTCGATCGTGCCGGAGTGACCTACCAAACCTGCCACCGCCCGGAGCAGTGTCGTCTTCCCGGCTCCGTTGGGCCCGATCAGCGCCACCCAGCTACGGGCTGGGACCTGCACGTCGACCCGATCGAGGACCACCCGCCCGGTGTAGGCGACGATCACGTCGCTGAGCACGAGACCGCTCATGTCATCCTCCGCGCCCGGGACAAGACCAGCAGGAAGAAGGGCGCTCCGAAGAATGCCGTGACCACTCCGATCGGGATCTCGGCCGGTGCCAGGACGGATCGGGCGATGAGGTCGGCCAGGATCAGGAAGGCGGCTCCGAAGCCCAGGGACATGGGAAGGATGAGCCGGTAGCTCGACCCGAGGACGAGCCGGATGGCGTGGGGCACGATGATCCCGACAAAGCCGATGAGACCACTGACGGCCACTGCCGCCGCGGTGCCGAGGGTAGCCGCGGCGACCACGGCCAGCCGCACCCGTGTCGAGTGCACCCCGACACTGTCTGCCTCCTCGTCGCCCACCCCCATCACGTCGAGGAGACGGCGATAGAGGAGCAACCCGGCCCCGCTGACCAGGACATAGGGCAGGATCAGCGTGACCTCCGACCAGCCGACCGTGCTCAGGGCGCCGAGGATCCAGGCGAACACCTCGCGAAAGGTGTCGGTATTCTGCTGCTGGATGAACGTCTGGGTCGCAGTGAGGAAGGCGGCGACGGCCACCCCGGCGAGGATCAGGGTTGCCGCCGCGAAGGCCCTGGTCGCCGAGCGGCCCAGCACATAGGTGACCGAGACTCCGAGCACCGCTCCGGCAAACGCGGCCAGCGGCAAGGGACTGACCGGCCATCCGGCCCGGTCGGGCAGGTAGGCGATGGCAAGAGTGGCGCCCAGCCCGGCGCCGGCGGCGACGCCGAGCAGGTACGGGTCGGCGAGCGGATTGCGGAACACGCCCTGGAATGCGGCACCGGAGATCGCCAGCATCCCTCCGACCAAGCCGGCCAGAACCACCCGCGGGATGCGCAACTCCCAGAGGATCGCCGCCTCCCGATCGGAGAGCCCCGAGGAGACGTCGATACCCGGGATGCGGTCGGCGAGCTCGGCCACGACGGCTCCGAACGAGAGCTCGACGGCGCCGACCATCACTCCGAGCAGAGCGCTGAGGAGCACGACCCCGAAGCCGACCAGCACGAGTCGGATGCCGACCCGGGTCGGCCCGGGGACCACGACCCCTGGTGCTCCGACTTCGATCATCCACCCTCCCCCACTTCGAGGGTGGCTGCGACGATCGTCTCCAGGAGGTCGACCACCCGGGGTCCCCAGCGCGAGGCGATGTCGTCGTCGAGGGCGAACACTGCGCCGCTGGTGACCGCGGTCAACTGGTCCCAGCCGGGTCGGGCGGCGACCGTCTCGGCCGATTCGCCACAGCACTTGGTGTCGGCGAGGAAGATCAGGTCGGGATCGGACTCGATGATGAACTCCGCCGACAGCTGTGGATAGAGGGTGTCGGCTCCCTCGGCCGCGTCGGCGATGTTCTCCAGCCCGGCCAGACCATAGACCTCACCTATGAACGTGGCCGAGGTCACCGTGAACAGGGACCCGTCGAGCTCGTGGTAGTAGGTGAGTGGTACGGCCCGTCGCTGCACCGAGGCGGCGAGGTCATCGATCTCACTCGACATCGCCGCCACCAGCCCATCCGCTGCCTCGGGATTCCCCGTGGCCGCCCCCAGCTGCTCGATCTGGTTGTAAGTGTCTTCGAGGCCGGCCGCGGCCGGATTGTGGATGACCGAGATGCCCACCGCGGTGAGAGCGGAGACGATGTCGTTGAAGTCGTCCGAGACCACCACCAGGTCGGGGTCGAGGGCAGCCACCGCCTCGAGATTCGGCTCGAACCCGGAGAGCTCGGTCCTGGGAGCCTGTTCCGGATAGTTGGAGAGCTCGTCCACGGCGACGACCTGGTCCCCCGCACCGATGGCGAACAAGACCTCGGTCAAGGTGGGAGCCAGCGACACGATCCGTCCCGGCCGTTGCTCGATGGTGACCTCGCCGTTGCCGGCGCTGACCGTGACCGGGAAGCCGGCGCTATCCGAGGCCGGGTCGTTCGATCCCGATGACGTGGTGTCGACCCCCTCGGTGGTGCTGCACCCGACCGCGGCCAGCAGCGTGAGGATCAACAGGATCCTTCTCATACGAAAACATCCTCCGTATCCGGAGGATGAAGAGGCCGGTGGCTTTCCCTGAGCCCACGCTTCCGTCTTCATCCGAGACTTCCTTCGTGGCCCTGGAGATTCAGGCGACCTGGCTCGTCCCCACCGAGTGGGGCTTCACAGTTGCGGGACAGCGCCGGGATCCAACCGGCTTCGCTGTCTCCGGGGCACCCGCCGGTAGTGGCGGGCCCGGCCAGCATAGCCGGGCCCGCCGGAGGGGCTGTCTACCCGATGTCGTCGGGTCGCTCGCCCAGGGTTACGGAGAAGGCGAGCTCCTCGTCGTCGCGGACCACGACGATCTCGACCGTGTCACCGGGCTGATGGGTCTGAACCTGGGCGGCGAGGTCGGCCGGGCGCTGCACCGGGGACCCGTCGATCTCGATCACCAGGTCGTCGACCTCGAGACCGGCCTGTTCGGCGGCGCTTCCCGGGTTGACCGAGGTGATGACCGCCCCGGCCGGGCCCGAGTCGACCCGACCGAGATTGACCCCGAGGAAGGCGCCCTGGATCGACTCGCCGGCAACCACCCGCTCGGCGATGTCGTGGGCGACGTCGATCGGGACGGCGAACCCGACCCCGTCGTTGGCCCCGGAAAGGCTGAATATGGAGACGTTGATCCCGAGTACGCGGCCTTCACGATCGACCAGCGGCCCTCCCGAGTTCCCGGGGTTGATGGCGGCGTCGGTCTGGAGCACGGCCCGAGCGCTGCTCCCGGAAGGGATCGCCTGATCGACGGCGGAGACGATGCCGGCGGTCACGGTGCCCTGCAGACCCCAAGGGCTCCCGACCGCAATCGCCAATTGCCCCACCTGGGGATCCTGGTCGAGGGCGAGCTCGGCCGCGGGCAGACCGGTGCGGTCGACCTGGACCACGGCGACATCGGCGCCCGACGTGCCACCGAGGACCGTACCCTCGACCTGCTCCCCGTCTGCGAACCGCACCGTGACGGAGTCGTTGTCCCCCACCACGTGCGCCGCGGTCAGGATCAGCCCGTCCGAGTCGTAGATGACACCTGAGCCGACTCCCGATCCGAGACCGCTGCCGGTCTGGATCTGGACCACCGAAGGCAAGATCACCGCGGCGGCGGCGGCGATCGGCTCCTCCCCGGGAGACAACGGCTCGGGAGCAGCGGCCGCCTCATCCTGTGCGCCGGTCGATTCCTGGCCCACACCGGTGGTCACCAGATAGGTCACCGCCGAAGAGCCCGCCACCAGCAGCAATGCGAGCAGACCGATCAACCATGGCGAGAGCCTGTTGCGGGGGGCGGCCGCAGGAGGGGAGGGCGGGGCCGCGGAGTAGTCGCCGGGTGGCTCGGGGACACTCGGCAGCTCGACGGTTTCAGGGCTGTCGGTCAAGACCGAGACATTGCCGGGATCGGCCTGTTCGACCCCCTCGACCGACTCGGGGGTGGCCGGGTCCTGAGTCGTCTCTTCGTTGATCATGGTGAACCTCCTGAATCCTCAAGCTAAGTGGCCCAGGTTCAAGTAGCCGTAAAGGGAACGAGCTCAGGGTGTGGAGAAGTGGCCCCGGCCGGGATCCAGATCACCATCGTCGTGCCCTTGCCATCCGGACCTGGGGACGAGACCAGGGCACCGCCATGGCCGGCCGCGATCTGCTCGACGATGGAGAGACCGAGACCGATACGGCCTCCTTCCGGCTCCTCCGGGAGACCCGGGCCCTGGTCGGCCACTGCCATCCACCCCCAACCGCCCACCGTCCCGGCGCCGATTCGGATGGTCGAGCCCGGTGCGGAAACCCCGATCGCGTTGTCGAGCAGATTGGTGAAGGCCCGATCCAGAGAGATCGGCGCACCCTCGACGAGTGCCGTGGAAGTGACCGTCTCCAACGAGATTCCCTCCTCCCCCAACGGCTTGCCGAACTCGGCGGCCTTGGCGGCCACGATGTCGGCCAGATTCAGGGTCACCGCCTGCGCCTTGCCCGTCTGCAGCCGGGCGGTGGCCAAAAGCCCGTCGATCATCTCCGACATCTTCTCGACGTTCCGCCGAACGATGCCGCCCACCTCCCGCCAGTCGGCCACGGTGGCGTCGCTGTCGTCGGCCACCACCTCGACGTTCGACCGAATCACGGCGAGTGGGGTCCTCAGATCGTGGCTGGTGTCGGCGAGGAAGCGTCTCTGGCTGGAGAAGGCGCGGTCCAGCCGTTCCAGCATCCCGTCGAAGGTCGAGGCGAGACGGGTGATCTCGTCGTCCGGGCCGGTCAACCCGATACGACGGCTCAGGTCGGAGGCCTGGATCTCCCGCGCCACGTTGGTGATCTCCTCGACCGGTCTCAGGACTCGCCCGGACATCACCCACCCCACCACCAGGCTGAGCAGGAACAATGCGACCAGGGCGAGGATGGTGAACTTGGCCACTTCGTTGAGGACGATCTCGTTGTAGATCGACTCGATCATCCTCACCTCCTGTGCCTCCAGGCTGGGAATCACCCCGATCTGGGTGCCGTCCTGGAACACCGGTCTGCCGGTCCAGACGTAGGTGGTCATGGTCTGTGCCCTCAGATAGCGCCGGATGGCGAGGTAGACCAGGCCGAGCAGGGCTGCGCCCAACCCGAACACCACGGCCGAGTACTGCACCGAGAGACGGAAGCGGATGGAGCGCATCAGTCTTCCAGCCTGTACCCGCGCCCGGGAACGGTCGCGATCAGGGGCGGCTCCCCCAGCTTCTTGCGGAGGTTGCTCACGGTGACCCTCACCACGTTGGTCATCGGGTCGGCCATCTCGTCCCAGACATGTTCGAGCAGGTGCTCCTGGCTGAGGACGAGACCGGGGTGGTCCATGAAGTAGTGGAGCAGGGAGAACTCCTTGGCGGTCAGTTCCAGGGCCCTCCCGTCGCGGGAGGCGGTGAACCGGGCCGGGTCCAGTCGCAGAGGGCCAACCTGGAGGATCGGGGCGGTGTTGTCGTCACGCCGAAGCAGGGCCCTGACCCGCGCCGACAACTCGGAGAAGGCGAACGGCTTGACCAGATAGTCGTCGGCGCCCGAGTCGAGGCCGGTGACACGGTCCTCGACCCCGTCGCGAGCGGTGAGCATCAGGATTCTCGGTCTTTCCCCTTCGAGGGTGGGCTGCTCGCCGCTGACCAGGTCGCGGCACAAGGCGATCCCCGAGCCGTCGGGCAGGGTCCAGTCGAGACACACCAGGTCGTAACCGGCGGTGCGGAGCTTGAGGTCGGCCTCGCTCGCGGTCAAGGCCGTGTCCACCGCGTGACCGTCACGGCGGAGGCCGCGGGCGATGGCATTGGCCAGGTCCGGCTCATCTTCGACGACTAGAAGGCGCACTTCTCCAAAGCTACGAATTATCGGGTAACGGCCGGGTAAACGGGTGCGCCCGTGGGTGGAAGAAGCCGGGAGATCACGGTCATCGGTACCAGTATGAGTCGATGGGCCCAACCGCCCGGTGAAACCCGGAGCCGATATCGAGGGTCGGATACTCGAACATGGTCGTCACCTTCATCACACGAGATCAAGACGGATTCCACACCTATACCGGTCACGTCGTCTCGCGCGGGCCAACCACCATCG
>DATHUL010000124.1:0-8141 GCA_035462285.1 Acidimicrobiia bacterium | reverse complement strand
CGTGAGCGGGGGATCACGATTCAGATTGCTCATGTGGAGTATGAGACTGAGGCTCGTCATTATGCGCATGTGGATATGCCGGGTCATGCTGATTACATCAAGAACATGATTACGGGTGCGGCGCAGGTGGATGGTGCGATTTTGGTGGTGTCGGCGGCTGATGGTCCGATGCCGCAGACCCGGGAGCATGTGTTGTTGGCTCGTCAGGTTGGGGTTCCTTCGATTGTGGTGTTTTTGAACAAGGTGGACATGGTTGATGATGAGGAGCTGTTGGATCTGGTCGAGCTCGAGGTTCGGGACCTGTTGACTGAGTATGAGTTTCCTGGGGATGAGGTTCCGGTGGTGCGGGGTTCTGCGTTGAGGGCGTTGGATGGGGATGAGGGGGCGTCTGATCAGATCATGGAGCTGATGGGTGCGGTTGATTCTTATGTGCCGGAGCCGGATCGGGATACTGACAAGCCGTTCCTGATGTCGATTGAGGACGTGTTTTCGATCACGGGTCGGGGGACGGTGGTGACGGGTCGGGTGGAGCAGGGGATTTTGAAGGTGAACGAGGAGGTTGAGATCGTGGGGATCCGGCCCACTCACAAGACGGTGGCTACCGGGATTGAAATGTTCCGTAAGCTTTTGGATGAGGGCCGGGCGGGGGACAATGTGGGGGTCCTGCTGCGGGGTGTTGGTAAGGATGATGTGGAGCGGGGTCAGGTGTTGGCCAAGCCGGGGAGTATCACTCCGCATACCGATTTTGAGGCTCAGGTGTATGTGCTGACCAAGGAGGAGGGGGGCCGGCACAACCCGTTTTTCCCTGGTTATCGGCCTCAATTCTATTTCCGGACTACTGATGTGACCGGGGCGATCCAACTGCCGGAGGGGACTCAGATGGTGATGCCTGGTGACAATACGATGATGACGGTGGAGCTGATCGCTCCGATCGCGATGGATGAGGGGTTGCGTTTTGCGATCCGTGAGGGCGGTAGGACCGTCGGCGCCGGCCGAGTTATCAAGATCCTGAAATGAGAAGCGAGCAACGAGTGACGAGCGACGAGCAACGAGTGAATAGCCAGACTTCTGGCTCAATGCTCACAGCTCATGGCTCGTCGCGCCCGAGCAGAGCGAGTGCCTGATGGCCGACCAGCAGAAGATCCGGATCCGTCTCAAGGCCTACGACCACAACGTGGTCGACGAGTCCTCCAAGAAGATCACCGAGACCGTGGTGCGCACCCAGGCCAAGGTCAAGGGGCCCATTCCCCTGCCCACCGAGATCCATCGCTACTGCGTCATCCGCGGCCCGCACGTGGACAAGGACTCCCGCGAGCACTTCGAGATGAGGATCCACAAACGGCTGATCGACATCCTCGAGCCCACCCCGAAGACGGTGGACTCCCTGATGCGTCTCGAACTGCCCGCCGGCGTCGAGGTCGAGCTGAAACTATGAGAACCCTCACCGCCATCGCCGCCGGCCTCCTCTCCATAGGGAAGGCCGGTGAGACACCACGGTCTTCGTATCAGGTCGAGCGCGCCGACTCTGCCCTGGGCGGGGGGCGCAGGGGGGTCGTCCCCCCGCAAAGGAAGCAGCCATGAACGCTCCGCTTCGCTCCGCAGCCCCAGGCCTCAAGCCTCAGGCAATGGGCCAGAACGCGCTCTGGCTCGTTGCCCGTTGCTCGTTGCCTGTCGCGCAGACCGGAGCGGGAGCGGAGGTCTGCATATGAACGCCATCCTCGGCCAGAAGTTGGGCATGACCCAGGTCTTTGACGACCAGGCGCGGGCGATCCCGGTGACGGTGATCAAGGCCGGGCCCTGTCGCGTGGTCCAGATCAAGACCGAGGAGACCGACGGCTACAACTCGATTCAGATCGCGTTCCGTGACGCCAAGCCGGGCAAGGTGAACAAGCCGGAGGCCGGTCACTACGCCAAGGCCGGGGTGGCGCCGGCCCGTCACCTGGTCGAGCTTCGGGTCGATGACCCCAGCCTGTACACCCTCGGTCAGGAGATACGGATCGCCGATCTGTTCCAGCCCGGGACCAAGGCCGACGTCTCCGGTGTCTCCAAGGGCAAGGGCTTTGCCGGGGTCATGGAGCGGCACAACTTCGCGGGCCAGGGCGGTTCGCATGGCAACCACAAGAAGCACCGGGCCCCCGGCTCGATCGGCGCCTGCGCCACGCCCGCCCGTGTCTTCAAGGGGACCCGCATGGCCGGGCGTCTCGGCGGTGAGCGGGTCACCACCCTCAACATCGACATCGTCGGCGTCGACGGCGAGCGGGACCTGCTCCTCCTCGGCGGCGCCGTGCCCGGTCCCAAGGGGTCGGTGGTCCTGGTGCGGGAGGCGGTGAAGACCCGTGGCTGACATCAAGGCACCGCTGTTCACCTCGGACGGGACTTCCAAGGGCGACATCGTGCTCGACGCCGAGATCTTCGGGATCGAGCCCAACCTCGCCGTGCTTCATCAGGTGATAACCGCCCAACTGGCGGCGAAGCGATCGGGGACCGCCTCCACCAAGACCCGAGCCGAGGTTCGCGGCGGCGGTCGCAAGCCCTGGCGGCAGAAAGGCCTGGGCCGTGCCCGTCACGGGTCGATTCGCTCCCCGCAGTGGGTGGGCGGGGGCGTGGCCCACGGCCCCAAGCCGCGCGACTTCAGCCAGCGGACCCCGAAGAAGATGAAGCGCCTCGCCCTGCGCAGCGCCCTCTCCGCCCGAGCCTCCGAGTCGGCGGTCAAGGTGATCGAGGACATCGACTGGGCCGCCCCCAAGACCAAGCAGGCGGTGACACTGCTCCAGGCGGTGGGCGCCGAGGGCAAGGCGCTGGTCGTGCTCAGCAAGCTCGACGGCGTGGCCGGGCGCTCTTTCCGCAACCTTCCCGACGTCCTGCTCTGCGAGCCGGGGCATCTCACCCCCTACGACGTGCTCTGGGCCGACCAGGTGGTCTTCACCTCTCACACCGTCGGGTCGGTCGGTCGCTCCAGCACCTACGAGGTCAGCGAGGGCGACTTCGTCAAGGACGAGGGAGGTGACTCCTGATGAGGGCGCCACATGACGTCATCCTCGCCCCGGTGGTCTCGGAGAAGTCCTACGACCTCATCGAGAACAACAACACCTACACCTTCGTGGTCGACACCCGCACCAACAAAGAGGAGATCAAGGACGCGGTCGAGTCCATCTTCGGGGTCCGTGTGGTCAGGGTGAACACGATGAACCGCAAGGGCAAGATGAAGCGCCAGGGATGGACCAGGGGTCGGCGCAAGGACACCAAGCGGGCACTGGTGACGCTCGCCGACGGCAACTCGATCGACCTGTTCGGAGTCTGAGATGGCTATCAAGAAACGCAAGCCGACTTCGCCGGGCCGTCGATTCCAGACCGTCTCCGACTTCGCCGAGATCACCTCCGACAAGCCGGAGAAGGCCCTGATCTCGAAGAAGGTCAAGAGCGGAGGCCGCAACACCCAGGGCCGGGTCACTTCCCGCCACCGGGGCGGCGGTCACAAGCAGCGTTACCGGGTGATCGACTTCCGTCGTGACAAGGACGGGGTGCCCGCCCGCGTCGCAAGCATCCAGTACGACCCCAACCGCAACGCCCCGATCGCCCTGCTCAACTACGCCGACGGGGAGAAGCGCTACATCCTGGCCCCGGTCGGGCTCAGGGTCGACGACAGGCTGGAGTCGGGCTCGGGTGCGGAGATTCGCCCCGGAAACGCCCTGCCCCTGAGGAACATCCCTGCCGGCACCAACGTCCATGCCATCGAGATGCGTCCGGGCGGAGGGGCCAAGCTGGCCCGTTCCGCCGGCACTTCGGTCCAGCTCATGTCCAAGGAGAACGACCTGGCGCTGCTCCGTCTCCCCTCCGGTGAGATGCGGCAGGTGCCCCTCGACTGCCGGGCGACGGTGGGTCAGGTGGGCAACACCGAGGCCGAGCTGGTCAAGATCGGGAAGGCGGGACGCAACCGGTGGAAGGGGGTTCGCCCTCAGACCCGTGGTGTCGCCATGAACCCGGTCGACCACCCCCTGGGTGGCGGCGAGGGCAAGTCCTCCGGCGGCCGCCATCCGGTGAGCCCTTGGGGCAAGCCCGAGGGCCGGACCCGGAGCAAGAAGAAGGCTTCCAACCAGTACATCGTTCGTCGACGCGCCAAGAAGGGCCGGAGGTAGGCATGTCCCGCAGTCTCAAGAAAGGCCCGTTCGTCGACGAGCACCTGGCCAACAAGGTGGACGAGTTGAATCGGTCCGGCGGCAAGAGGGTGATCCGGACCTGGTCGCGGCGCTCCACCATCATCCCCGAGATGATCGGCCACACCATCGCCGTTCACGACGGGCGCAAGCACGTGCCGGTCTACATCAGCGAGTCGATGGTCGGGCACAAGCTGGGCGAGTTCGCCCCCACCCGCACCTTCCGGGGCCACGCCGACCGGTCAGCGAGGAAGCGATGAAAGTCAGGGCACAGGCCAAGTACGTGAGGCAGTCGCCGTACAAGGTGCGCCGGGTTCTCGATCTGGTGCGCGGGCTGCCGGTCCAGGAGGCCGAGGACGTGCTTCGGCTGGCTTCACGCGGGGCAACCGAGCCGATCACCAAGGTCCTGAAGTCGGCGGTGGCCAACGCCGAGCACAACTACGCCCTCGATGCCGACGACCTGGTCGTCGCCGAGGCATATGCCGACGAGGGGCCCACCCTGAAGCGGTACCGGCCCCGGGCGCGCGGTCGCGCCACCCGTATTCGCAAACGCACCAGCCACATCACGATCGTGGTGTCGGACATGAACGAGGAGGTGAACTGATGGGACAGAAGACACACCCCTACTCATTCCGCCTCGGCGTGTCCACTGACTGGAAGTCGAAGTGGTTCTCCAACAAGGACTACGTCCACTTCGTCAACGAGGACTGGCGGATCCGCGACTACCTGAAGAAGGAGCTGATCCGTGGCGCCGTGTCCCGGGTCGACATCGAGCGGACCCGTGATCGTCTCATAGTGGACATCCACACCGCTCGTCCCGGCGTGGTCATCGGCCGAAAAGGGGCCGAGGCGGAGCGCCTCCGTGGCGCCCTGGAGAAGATGGCCGATCGTCCGGTCAAGCTCAACATCAACGAGGTGAAGGACCCCGATCTCGACGCCACCCTGCTCGCACGGGGAGTCGCCGACCAGATCGAGAACCGGATCGCCTTCCGCCGCGCCATGAAGCGCGCCATCGCCTCCGCCCTCAAGGCCGGCGCCGAAGGTGTGCGGGTCGAGTGCAACGGCCGTCTCGGCGGCGCCGACATGGGCCGGCGCGAGTGGTACCGCGAGGGCCGGGTCCCGCTCCACACGCTGCGGGCCGACATCGACTACGGGGTCGCCACCGCTCACACCACCGTTGGCACCATCGGGGTCAAGGTCTGGGTCTATCGGGGCGAGGTCGTCAGCCGGGGCCAGGTCTCCGGTGATCGGATCGCGGCCGAGGCCGACCTGGCCACCGGCGGTCCCGCCCGACGCACCCAGAAGAGCCTCAAGTCGAGGGCGGAGGAGGCGGCAGGGGCAGAGCGCAAGCCACGTCTCATCGAGGCCGGCGGCGGCAAGCGCCTGGTCGAGGCCGGTGGCCCGGCCAAGGAGGGCGGCCGGCGCATCATCGAGGCCGGCGGGGGCCGTCGTCCCACCGCCGCCGAGGCCAAGGTTGAGTACGACTCCGCCCGTGAAGACGTCGAGGTCGAGGAAGTCGGGCCCGACCTCACCGCACCCACGGAGGCGGCGACGACCGACAGCGTTGAGCTGCCCGAGGCAACCGAGCCCGAGGCGAACGTGCCTGAGACCGTCGAGGCTTTGGAGGCAGCCGTACCTGAGGAAGCCGCTCCCGAAGCGACCGTCGAGCCCGGAGCCACCGAAGCCACCGCCCCCGACGAAGCCGAGGAGGAGTGATGACCCCCATGGCTGGTAGCTCATCGCGCGTAGCTCGTAGCCCGTTGCTCGTTGCTCATGGCTCGTTGCTCGTAGCTCGTCGCGGTCGAGCGAAGCGAGGCCCCTCATGCTGATGCCGAAGAGGACAAAGCACCGCAAGGTTCATCGGGGTAGACGCTCGGGCGTGGCCAAGGGCGGGACCCATGTCGCCTTTGGCGAGTACGGGCTGCAGGCCCTCGAATCAGGGTGGATCACCGCCCGTCAGATCGAGTCGGCTCGTGTCGCCATCACCCGTGCCGTCAAGCGCGGTGGAAAGGTGTGGATCACCATCTTCCCCGACAAGCCGGTCACCCAGAAGCCGGCCGAGACCCGAATGGGCTCGGGCAAGGGAAACCCGGAGTTCTGGGTCTCGGTGGTCAAGCCGGGACGCGTCATGTTCGAGCTGGCCGGTGTCCCCGAGGACCTGGCCCGGGAGGCGATGAGGAAGGCCGGCCACAAGCTTCCGATCAAGACCCGATTCGTGACCCGGGAGGAGCTGTGACCCCAGCCGAGCTCCGTGAGATGAAAGACGAAGAGCTGCGTGAGGCGCTGGCCGAGGCCAAAGCCGAGCGGTTCAACCTCCGCTTCCAGCTGGCCACCAACCAGCTCGACAACCATGCCCGGATCAAGGACGTCAAAGGTGACATCGCCCGCATCCTCACCGTGCTTCGGGAGCGCGAGCTGGCCTCGGTCGAGGCTGGAGCCGGTACCGAGGAGGGTGCCCGATGACAGTTGACAGCACGAGAGGGCGCCGCAAGGTCCGGGTCGGGGTGGTCGTTTCCGACGCCCGTGACAAGACCGTGACCGTTGAGGTGCCCAATCAGATGATGCACCCCCGCTACGACAAGGTGGTCCGGACCAGCACCAAGTTCCATGCCCATGACGAGGCCAACGACGCCAAGCTCGGCGACACGGTCCGCATCATGGAGACTCGCCCCCTCTCCAAGCAGAAGCGATGGCGGGTGGTTGAGATCGTGGAGCGGGCCCGATGATCCAGCAGGAGTCCCGGCTCAAGGTGGCTGACAACACCGGCGCCCGCGAGTTGCTCTGCATCCGCGTGCTCGGTGGGTCCTCCCGTCGCTACGCCGGCATCGGCGACGTGATCGTGGGAACGGTCAAAGACGCCAACCCGGGTGGCTCGGTGAAGAAGGGCGAGGTGGTCAAGGCTGTGGTGGTGAGGACCAAGAAGGAGTCGCGACGCCCCGACGGGACCTACATCCGCTTCGACGACAACGCATGCGTGATCATCGACGCCAACTCCCAGCCCCGGGGGACCCGCATCTTCGGGCCGGTTGCCCGCGAGCTGCGCGATCGCAAGTTCATGCGCATCGTCTCACTGGCCCCGGAAGTTCTGTGAAGGATCGAGATGAGACTGAAATCAGGTGACAAGGTGATGGTGATCTCCGGCAAGGACGCCGGCAAGGAGTCGCGCATCACGCGGGTCCTCCCCGCCAAGGGCAAGGTCCTGGTCGAGGGGGTCAACACCGCCAAGCGGCACCGCCGCCCGACCGGGCAGACCATGCAGGGCGGGATCATCGACAAGGACATGCCGATCGACGCTTCCAACGTCATGATCGTGTGCGAGAAGTGCGGGCCGACCCGTATCGGGCATCGCATCGACGACGGGGGCAAGAAGCATCGGACCTGTGTCAAGTGCGGGGGTGACCTGTGAGCGAAGCGCCGCGTCTCAAAGTCCAGTACAACGAGGAGCTGGCTCCCAGGCTGAAAGAGGAGCTTGGTCTCGACAACGTGATGGAGATACCGCGTCTGGAGAAGATCGTGGTCAACATGGGGGTGGGCGAGGCGGTCCAGGACAAGAAGTCGATCGACTCGGCCATGGACGAGCTGACCCTGATCACCGGTCAGAAGCCGAAGCTGAATCGCTCCCGCAAGTCGATCGCCAACTTCAAGGTGCGCGAGGGGATGCCGGTCGGCGCCTCGGTGACACTGCGCGGAGCCCGGATGTGGGAGTTCTTCGACCGGCTCCTCGCCATCGCCATCCCTCGGGTACGTGACTTTCGCGGGCTCAACCCGAGGTCCTTCGACGGAAGGGGCAACTACAGCTTCGGCGTCACCGAACAGCTCATCTTCCCCGAGATCGACTTCGATCAGGTCACGTCGACCCGGGGCATGGACATAACGATTTGCACGACAGCGACCAACGACGAGCACGCCCGGGCGTTGCTCGAGGCCTTCGGTTTCCCTTTCCGCAAGGCACCGACCGGGGTCTGAGGAGGATTCAGCATGGCTAAG
>DATHUL010000123.1:0-2987 GCA_035462285.1 Acidimicrobiia bacterium | reverse complement strand
GAAGATGGCGAAGACGGCCCGAGCCTGGGAGACCAGGGTCGAGCGGATGAAGCGGGAACTGGTCGAGGTGCAGAAGGGGGGCAAGGCGGTGAAGGTCTCCTTCCCCCAGCAGGAGAAGTCGGGGCGTGTTCAACTGTCGGCGTTCGGTCTGGCCAAGTCGTTTGGCGACAACCTGGTCTTCGTCGATGTCGAGCTGGCGGTCGAGCGCGGGGAGCGGATGCTCCTCATCGGTCTCAACGGAGCAGGGAAGACGACGTTGCTCCGAATACTGGCCGGGGTGGAGACGGCCGATCTGGGCGAGGTCTCGCTCGGGCACAAAGCGAGCCTCGGCTACTACGCCCAGGAGCACGAGCAGATCCTCCCCGGTGTCTCGGTCCTCGACCACCTGCGACAGGTGGGTGGTCTGCCAGAGCAGACCTTGCGCTCGCTGCTCGGTCACTTCCTCCTCGCCGACAAGGTGGACCAGGACGCGGCGACCCTGTCCGGGGGGGAGAAGACCAAGCTCGCCCTGGCCATGCTGGTGGCGGCGCGGCCAAATGTGCTCCTCCTCGACGAGCCGACCAACAACCTCGACCCGCAGGCAAAGGAGGCCCTGCTCGACGCCCTCACGCTCTACGAGGGCACGGTCCTGCTGGTCAGTCACGACACCGACTTCGTCGCCGAGTTGATGCCCGACCGGGCCGTGCTGATGCCGGAGGGGGAGATGCGCTTCTTCGACGAGGAGCTGCTCGACCTGGTCGCCCTTGCCTAGATCTGCCTGGAACCACCGTGTCCCCGGCGGGCGTCGAAGAGCGATGAGAAAGGCGAGCTTGTTGCTGGCACTGGTGGTCGTCGTCACCGCTTGCGGTCTCCCCAACCCGGCGGGGGGAGGTGACGGTCAGGTCACCACCACCACCGTGGATCCCGACCAGCCGGTCGACTCGGACGGCGACGAGCCGATCACCGATCCCGTCCCGGTCGGGTCGGTGCCGAATCCCCGTCCACCGATCCCGGGCAACATCGACGGCGAGGTATGGATCACGGGCGCAGATCTCCGGATCATGGAGAGCTATCCGATCCAGGTGATGCTCGATGTGAGCGGGGAGAAGCCGACCCCCTGTCATGAGGTGTTCTGGACCGCCGAGGACGACGGGGCGGCGATCCGCATCGAGATGATCTCGCAAGTGGCCTCGGATCAGGTCTGCGCCCAGATGATCGAGCCGTTCACCATCGCGGTGCCCCTGGGTAGCTGGGAGGGCGAGGATCGGGAGGTGCAGCTCAACGACGAAGTGGTCGGATCGTTCCAGAGCTGATCGGGTCCGAGACGACGAAGGGAGGGCCTCCCTGTGGTGAGGCCCTCCCTTCTGGGTGATTGCAGGGATCGCTCCCGACATTCGTCTGCAAGCCAAGATGCCGAGGGGTGAGCCCCCGTGGCAATCCCCGTTGGCGCTCTCTCCCAGCGCAAGGCCAATCTCAGCGGATCCGGGGCGTCAATCCAGTGCCGTTTCCGATCCACCCACAGTGACTAGTCAGTTCGGGTGCTCCCCTCCATCTCCATGCGAACGAACGTTCGTTTGTGTTATTCTCGACGGATGAGCCGGAAAGAGCGCTTCGAAGCCGTCGTCTCCACCGAAGAGAAGGTGGAGCCGACCGACTGGATGCCGGAAGCCTACCGCAAGACGCTGATCCGGCAGATCGCCCAACACGCCCACTCCGAGGTGATCGGTATGCAGCCCGAGGGGAACTGGATCGCCCGGGCCCCCACCCTGCATCGAAAGGCCATCCTCGTGGCCAAGGTCCAGGACGAGGCGGGTCACGGGCTCTACCTCTATTCGGCCGCCGAGACGTTGGGCGTCAACCGGGACGAGCTCCAGGAGCTGCTCCACCAGGGAAAGCACAAGTACTCGTCGATCTTCAACTACCCCACCCTGAGCTGGGCCGACATCGGCACCATCGGATGGCTGGTCGACGGTGCGGCGATCACCAACCAGGTGATGCTCACCCGTTGCTCGTACGGACCATATGCCAGGGCGATGGTCCGTATCTGCAAGGAGGAGTCGTTCCATCAGCGTCAGGGCTACGAGATCCTGATCCGGCTCTGCTCGGGCTCCCCGGAGCAGAAGGCGATGGCCCAGGACGCCCTCGATCGCTGGTGGTGGCCCTCACTGATGATGTTCGGGCCCCACGACACCGACTCCACCCACACCGAGCAGTCGATGCAGTGGAAGATCAAGCGGGTCTCCAACGACGATCTGCGTCAGCAGTTCGTCGACATGACCGCTCCCCAGGCCGACTACCTGGGCCTGACCATTCCCGACCCCGAGCTGCGGTGGAACGAGGAGCGTGGCCACTACGACTTCGGCGAGATCGACTGGGACGAGTTCTGGGCGGTGGTCAAAGGCAACGGCCCGATGAATCGTGACCGGCTCGAGCACAAGGTGAGGGCCTGGGAGGAAGGCGCCTGGGTGAGAGAGGCCGCCACCGCCCACGCCGCCAAGCGGGCGGGGAGGACGGCGGCATGAGGAGCCGGGCGTGACCTACGAGGTCCCGGTCGTCCCCGGTGAGAGCGCCGACATCGAAGAGGGCACCGACCTCTCCACCGAGGCATGGCCGCTCTGGGAGGTGTTCGTCCGGGCCCGCCGCGGGCTCTCCCACGTCCATCTGGGCAGTCTCCACGCCGCCGACCCGGAAAGCGCCCTGCAGAACGCGCGCGACGTGTACACCAGACGGGGGGAAGGGTCGAGTCTCTGGGTGGTCCGGAGCAGCGAGATCCACTCGTTCGACCCGGAGGACATCTCCGACTTCGTCGAGGCCAACGAGAAGGTGTACCGGCTGGCCACCACTTATGACATCCCCGACGAGGTAGGTCACATGTGATGGGCGCCGAGACCGCCACAGGCCCGGAATCGCTGGTGACGGCCCTGGTCGCCCACGGCGACGACAACCTGATCCTGGCCCAGCGATTGGGGGAGTGGATCTCCAATGCCCCCGAGCTGGAGGAGGACATC
>DATHUL010000122.1:0-5703 GCA_035462285.1 Acidimicrobiia bacterium | reverse complement strand
CCCTACGCGGTGGGGACCAGGGTGGTGGTCGAGCCCCGGAACCACTGCGGCGAGTGCCATCGCTGCAAGCTCAACCTTGCCACCTGCGCCCGCCGCCGCCCTTCCAACTCCTACGGGTTCATCCCCTCCATCGAACCTCCGGGTCTGTGGGGCGGTCTCGCCGAGTTCCTCTACATCGACCCGGCGGCCCGGCTCCACCCGCTGACCGACGACGTGCCCGCCGAGGTGGGCACATTCGTCCACCCGCTCGCCGCCGGCCACACCTGGGCAGTGGAGCTCCCCGCCCTCCAGAGCGGTGAGAACGTGCTGATCCTCGGCCCCGGCCCCAGGGGGCTGGCCTGTCTCATCGCGGCAAAGGCGGCGGGCGCAGGCTGGGTCGGGGTGACCGGTCTCTCCCACGACCGTGACCGGCTCGAGCTGGCCAAGCGTCTCGGGGCCGACCTCGCCATCGATGCCGAGAGAGACGACGTCGGCGGAGCCATCGCCGAGGCGCTGGGTCGCAGACCCGACATCGTGGTAGACGTCACCTCCGACGATCCCGAGGCCTTGTTCACCGCGCTCGACCTGGTCCGGAGCGGCGGCCGGGTCATCCTCGCCTCGACCAAGGGCAACCGCGCCTTCCACTTCATCAGCGACGTGCTGGTGGCCAAGCAGCTCACGGTGCGGGGCGCGATGGGGGCGACCACGGTGGGGTACCAGTGGGCCGCCCGTCAGATCGAGACCGACCCCCGCATCGACGACCTCGTCTCGCACCAGTTCCCCCTCTCCGAGGCGTCGAGGGCGTTGCAGGCCGCGGCCGGGCTCCTCGGCCGCGAGGAGCTGATCTCCGTAGCCGTCACCTTCTGAGATGACCGGTCGCGGGGCGGCCCCGGGCCGGTTGTCGGTCGGTTCCTGGGTCCTGTACGACCTGGCCAACACCGTCTTCGCCCTCGGGGTCATCGGGCGCTACTTCCCCGAATGGCTCGCATCGGTGGGTCAGCGGGACAGCGACCTGGCCCTGGTCTAAGCGGGCGCAGGGTCACTGGTGGTGTTCCTGGCGCCGTGGGCGGGGGCGCGCAGCGATGTCAGAGGCACCCGGGTCCCGACCCTGATCGTGACCACCATCGTGGCGGTGGTGGCCACCTCCCTCCTCGCCACCGGACCGGTGGTCATGTCGCTGCTCCTCCTCGGAGTGGCCCTGGTCGCGTTCAACATCGGTTCGGTCGTCTACGACGCGCTGTTGGTCGACGTGAGCACGCCGGCCAACCGGGGCCGCATCTCCGGACGCGGGGTCGGCGTCGGCTATCTCGGCTCTTTTCTCGGGCTCGGGCTCGGCATTGTCACCCTCGACCTGCTCGGATGGTCCTACGCCGCCACCTTCGCCATCCTCGCCCTCGCCTTCCTGATCCTGGCCCTGCCCGCCTTCTTCTTCATCACCGAGCGTGACGGCCACGACGAGGCCCCCCTGCCCCGGATGAGGGACGTGTTGAGCCGGCTGGTCGCCTCGTGGCGCCTCGCCTCCAGGTACGACGGTGCGGTCAGGTTCCTGGTGGGGCGATTCCTCTACACCGACGCCATCAACACACTCATCGGCGGCTTTCTCACCATCTTCGTGATCCAGGAGCTCGGGTTGGACGGGGATTTCGTCACCGCCCTGCTCGCGGTGGCGATCGCCGCCGCCATATTCGGGGCCTTCGCAGCCGGGAGGCTGGTGGAGGATTTCGGGCCGCTCCGGGTGCTGCGCGCCGTCCTGGTGTTGTGGATGGTGGCGATCGGGTCGGGTGTGGCCGCGGCGGTGACCGGCCTGACCGGGTTGGCCTGGGCCATCGGCCCATTGGGAGGGGTGGCCCTGGGCGCCACATGGACCGCGGACCGGGTGGTGATGACCCGGGTCTCACCCCCGCGGCATCTCGGCGAGTTCTACGGTCTGTACGCAACCGTAGGCAGATTCGCCACAATCCTCGGGCCCCTGACCTGGGCGCTGATCGTCGACGTCATCGATGTGGGCCGGCTCTGGGCGATGGGCGCCCTCATCGGCTTCGTCGTCGCCGGCTGGTGGGTCCTGCGGGAGGTCGACGACAGGGAGCGGGTCTGGCCGGCCGCAGACCTGCCGGTGGCCAATCCCGCCGGCTAGTAGAGCCCCTGACGCTCCCCCGATATGAGGTGCTGCTCCACTGCATAGGGGATGGGCAGGTCCCTGACCTCCTGAGGGCCCCGCACCAGTCGCCTCCCGATCTCGGCGAACCAGGTGTCGTTGGCGAAAGCCCACGGCCAGGCCCGGATCCCGACCCTGGCACCCACTATCCCGCCCACCATGGCGGCGAGGGGACTGCCCCCGATCTTGGCCGCCTGCTCCACCGGGAGGTGGGACCGTTCCACCAACGGGGCGGAGAGGAGCAGGCCGGCGGCGACCAGGTTCCACGCGGTCGGCCCGCCCAGCCCGGCGGCTATGCCGAGTGCCTCATCGCCGTCGCCGACCCCGACCAGGTCGGGCAGTTCCCCCAGCCTCGCCACGAGCTCGGCGGGGTCCGGGCCCTCTCCCGATCCGGTCGACAACGTCTCGGCGGCAGGCGCGGCGGCCTCGACCACACCCAGCAGGAGATCACGCCCCGATTGGCCGAAGCACGAGGCGGCCACCGCCGCCGCGGTCACGACACCGGCCAGAATAGAGGAGGGCTCGCGGTGGAACACCCGGCCCAGCGTCACGGCTTCGCTGCGGAGACGTTCCGGATCGCGTCTGAAGGCGACACCGACCGGCACCGCGCGGGGCGCCCCGTCGAGAGAGGGCTCCCGGGCCGGGACCGGTGCGCCCGCGGCCGCACCGTCCAGCCAAGCCCTGAGCTCGGGGCTCTCCATCCGGAACACAGGCTCCTCCTCGCCGAAGCCGTCGAGCTCGCGCATGGCAGCAATCAGCGAGTCGGCTCGGAGGCCACCGTGCTCGATGAGCTGGTAGGCGACCACGGTGGCCCCCTCGGTTATGGCGGTGTATCCCAGCTCCCATAGCCCCCCGGCGCTGTCACCGGCGGCCAGGCCCAGCATTGCTCCGTCGCCCTCGCCCGCCACCAGGGAGAATCTCGACTCGGGGTCAGTCACGGCGCCGGAGGGTACCCGGCTCCCGGGAACTCGACCTGATTCACCCCGCCTGTAGGCTCCGACCCAGATGGTCCGCATCGTCGTCATCGCCAATCCCTCGGCATCCCAGTTCACCGGCGGAGCACACCGGACCGTGATGTCGATCCTGGGAAAGGTGGGCCAGGTCGAGGCACTCTGGCCGGAATCGGCCGCCGATGCCGAGAACAGGTCCGCCGAGGCGGCGAGAGAGGGTGTCGAGGTGGTGGTGGCCATGGGGGGTGACGGGATCGTCCATCACGTGGCGCAGGGAGTGGTCGGGACCGGCTCGGCTCTCGGGATCATCCCGGCCGGTACCACCAACGTGATCGCCCGGCTCCTCGGCATCCCGCTCAAGCCGGCCAAGGCGGCCCGTCTCCTCATCGAGCCCGAGGTCCTGCCCGTCGCCCTGGGCACGGCCCGCATGAACCTGACCCGTGGTTCGGAGGAGACCACCCATCACGCGGTGTTCGCCGGGGGCTTCGGCCTCGACGCCGCGGTGGTGCTGGAAGCGGACAAGGAGCCCTACCGCAAGGTCCGGTTCGGATCGATCCACTACGCCCGCACCGCGTTGGCGGTCGCTTTCAGGCAGTTTCCCGGTCGTGTGCCCAACATCAGGGTGACCTACCCGGGCGACGAGCGGATGGCGACCGCGGCCCTGGTCCAGTTTCGCCCGGTCTACACCTATTTCGGCCCGGTCGCGCTCCGGGTGGCCCCGGACGCCCCCGACCCGATGACCCTGCTGACCATAGGGAAGCTGAAGAGACGGCGGGTCCCGAGGATCGTCGCCACCCTGCTCCGCAACCGCTCTCTCGACTCGATTCCCGGCTTCACGGTGGTCTCCAACCTGGTGCGGGTACAGATCACGGCAGACCCCCCGGTGGCGGCGCAAGCCGACGGGGAGGCCCTGGGTCTGGTCGACAGCGGGACGGTGGAATGGGCCCCCGGATCGCTCCGGGTGATCGCACCTCAGCTGTTGGGCTGAAGGATGGTGCGATGCGGAAACGGGATCTCGATCCCCTCGGCATCCAGACGCTTCTTGATCCGCAACAAGGCCTCGCGTCGCACCGACCATCTCTCGTCCGCCCTGGTGGTCACACGGACCCGGACGATGACGGCCGATTCGGCCAGCTCCTGCACCCCAAGCATCTCGGGTTCCTCTGTGATCCGGTCCTTCCACTCGGGGTCCGAGGCGAGCTTGCGCAACTCGTCGAGCATCACCGCCATGGCGTGGTCCACGTCCGCCCCGTAGGCGATCCCCACGTCGAGCACCGGCTTTGCGAAGAGATTGGTGAAGTTGGAGGTCACCGTTATCTGGCCGTTGGGGACGAAGTGGACGTTGCCCTCGAAGTCCCTCAGGACGGTGATCCGGAACTGTATGTCCTCGACGGTCCCGCTGGTGTCGGCGATGGTCACCGTGTCACCGATCCGATACTGGTTCTCGGCGAGGATGAAGAAGCCGGCCAGAACGTCCTTGACCAGATCCTGCGCCCCGAAGCCGATCGCGGCCCCGAACACTGTCCCGATGGCAAGGAACGGGGTGAGGCTGAACCCCCAGATGTCGAACACCATGAGCAGGGCGAACACGACCAGGACCACGGTGATGACCCTCCGCACCATGATCCACAAGGTCGCCGCCCGCGGGCCCGCGTCCGGGGCTCTCCGTTCGACACGACCGACGAACCTGGAGCCGACCCAGGTCAGGAGCAGGTAGATCACAAGTGCCAGGGCGAGGACGATGCCCATCCTCACCCACTGATTGGCGATCAGCGTCTCCGGGTCCTGCATGACGGCCGAGGTTAGGTGGATTTGCGCTCCAGGTCACCGAGGGCCAGTGCCAGCTCGGTGACTGCGGCATGGGCCCGTCCCCTCTGCACCAACACCTGCCGGACCGGGTCGCCGATCACCCGGTCGACCCTGGCGACCAGTTCCTCTTCCCGTGCTTCGGGCACGGCTTCCCCCTCGGCCGTGCCGGGGGCCTCGACGAACCGGGACCGCCAGAAGCGGCGTCTGGCCGGGGGTGGCCCCATCTGCTCTGCCGACCTGGCGACACAGGCGAGAAAGGAGGCATGAGCCTCGACCACCATGGCCTGGAGACGCTCGCCGCTCTCTCCGTCGATCTCGACCGCCAGTTCGGAGATGAACGAGGCCAGGTCGTGCGCCCCGCCCGCCGCCCGGCCTTCCAAGGCGAGACCGACCGCCGAGGCCACCGCCGCCGCCCATCGGGTCTCGAAGTCGACGCCACGGGCACCGGAGGACGACTCGACCAGCCGGAATGCGGCCATGGCCAGGTCGGTCAGCGACTTGCCATACACCGCCCGACGCCCGTCCCTGGCAACCTCGAGCCGATCGACCAGCCGGTCGATGCCGATGGGGGGGCCGGCGACCGGCTGCGCCGCGGTAGCGATCACCAGGGGCTCGGCGATCCCGTCCTCACGCAGGGCCTCCCCGAAGTCTTCCTCGACCGCCAGGGCGTCGGCCGGGTCGAGCCGGTCGACCTGGTTGAGGACGAAGATGAACTGGTCCTGATAGGTGGCGAGAGGGGCGATGTACCCGTGGTGCAGCCGGGCGTCGCGGTACTTCTCGGGGTCGGTGACCCAGACCACCAGGTCGACC
>DATHUL010000121.1:0-14093 GCA_035462285.1 Acidimicrobiia bacterium | reverse complement strand
ATCAAGCTCACCTCGGACCCGGCGACCGGAGTGGTCCTCGGCGGGACCATCGTCGGTCATCGCGCCTCCGAGCTGATCGGCGTCCTCACACTGGCGGTCCAGACCGAGGTCACCGTGAATCAACTGGTGGAGACCCTCATGGTCCACCCCTCGATGTCAGAGGCAATCTCGGACGCAGCTGAGTGATCGGACTCTTGAGCTACGAGCAACGAGCTTGCCCGTTGCTCATTTCACGATGGCTATCACTTGTCCTGGCGTCACCGTGTCGCCTGGCTGCACTCTCAGGTCGACCACGTCGCCGGCGGTGGGAGAGCGCACTTCGTTCTCCATCTTCATCGCTTCGAGCACACAGATCGGGTCGCCCTCGTTGACGGTCGATCCCGCACTCACATGGACTTTGACGATGGTGCCCTGCATCGGCGCGGTCACCACTCCGTCCGAGCGTGCGGCCGAGCCCGCCTGCAACGTGGGTGGGCGTCGTCTGATCCCGGTGCCGACGGCCGCCTCGGGCGCCCAATAGCTCACAGCGAAACGGCGGCCACCGACCTCCACCGTGATGTCCCGCCGGGTGAGGCTCTCGTCCTCGGGGAGTGACGGACTGGCGTCCGGCGCGCCTTGGCCGAGGTCGACGCTCTCCTCCATCCACCGCGTGTGGTGGGTCGCGTTCAGGAACTCGGGGTGGGAGAGGACGGCGAGATGGGCCGGGATGGTCGAGGCCACCCCGGTGATCCGGAACTCTTCCAGCGCCCGTCGACCGCGATTGATCGCGGTGGTGCGATCGGGAGCCCAGACGACCAGCTTGGCCATGAGGTTGTCGTAGTACTGGGAGACGTTGGTGCCGGGGCGGACCCAGGAATCGACCCTCACCCCGGGGCCGGAAGGCTCCTGCCACTCGACCACCTGTCCCGGGGTGGGGAGGAAGTCGTTGTGCGGGTCCTCGGCGTTGATCCGGAACTCGATGGCATGACCTCTCGGGTCCACCGTGTCGAAGCTCAGCTCCTCGCCGGCCGCGATCCTGAGCTGCCACTCGACCAGATCGAGTCCGGTGACCATCTCGGTGACCGTGTGCTCGACCTGGAGACGGGTGTTCATCTCCAGGAAGTAGAACTCGCCGTCCCGATCGACCAGGAACTCGACGGTGCCGGCGTTGACGTAGCCGCACGACTTCCCGGCGGCGATGGCAGCCCGCCCCAACGCCCTTCTCTGTTTGACGGTGAGCCCGGGCGAAGGGGTTTCCTCGATCAGCTTCTGATGACGACGTTGCACCGAGCAATCCCGCTCACCGAGGAAGACTCCCTTGCCTTGCTTGTCGAAGAGCACCTGGGCCTCGACGTGGCGTGGGTGCTCGAGGTACTTCTCGACATAGACCTCGGGGTTCCCGAAGTAGGCGTCGGCCTCCCGTCTTGCCCCTTCGAAGGCGTCCTCGAGCTCTTCGGCGGCGCGCACCACCCTCAAGCCCTTGCCGCCTCCGCCGTGGGCGGCCTTGATCGCCACCGGGTAGCCGAATTCCCCGGCCAGGTCGGCGACCTCATCGACCGTCGTGACCGGTTGGGTGACACCGGGGACCGTCGGCACGCCGGCCTTCTCGGCGTTCCGTCTCGAGGTGATCTTGTCACCCATGCCCTCGATGGCGCTGGCCGGCGGCCCGACCCAGACGATCCCGGCGTTGGTGACCGCTCCTGCGACACCGGCGTTCTCGGAGAGAAAGCCGTATCCGGGATGAATCGCCTCCGCTCCGGCGTCATGAGCGATCTGGAGGATCCTCTGCTGATTCAGATAGCTCTCGGACGCCGGGGCCGGGCCCACATTCCACGCCTCGTCCGCCAGCTCGACATGACGTGCATCCCGATCGAGCTCGGAGTAGACGGCGATGGTCCGCATACCCATCTCACGAGCCGTACGGATGACACGAACCGCGATTTCGCCCCGGTTGGCGACGAGGAGAGATTTCATGGTGCCTTCCAGGCGGGCAAGGACGAAGCCATAAGTCCCAAGCCATAGGCAACAGGCCAGAGGGGCTGACGTGGTCGAGGGGGTTCCGCCCCGACCTCGCAGCGAGTAACAAGACGGGGGTGCGTGACTTTCGGCGGCTCGAAGTCTGGTGGGAGAGCATTGCTCTCGGTCAGTCGATCTATCAGCTCACCCGGAATTTCCCGCGCGAAGAGAGATACGGGCTCACATCCCAGATGAGATCGGCGGTGGTCTCGATCAGCTCCAACATCGCTGAAGGAGCAGGTCGTGGGTCCCGCAACGAGCTTGCCCGGTTCTTGCGGATCGCCATCGGCTCGACCTGTGAGCTCGACAGCCAGATCCACTTCGCGATTGAGCTCGGGATTCTCGAACGTGGCACCCCTGCTGCCATCGAGGTCGACAGGCTTCGTCGACGGCTCATTCGTCTGGTCGATCGAGTCGGCACCTAGAACGCCACCAGCATGTTGCCTGTGGCTTACGGCCTGTGGCGTCTGGCCTGTGGCGTCTGGCCTATTGCCTATGGCCTGTTGCCTATGGCCACGGCCCTCAGTGAGATGCTTCGAGCACCTCACTGAGGGCCGTTTCCGTGCTTCTTCGGGGGCAGGGTCTCCCGTTTGGTGCGGAGCACCTCGAGGGCTCGAATCAGCTTGTATCGGGTCTCCCTGGGCTCGATCACCTCGTCGACCAGGCCGAGCTCGGCGGCGACATAGGGATTGTTGAACTTGGTCTCGTAGTCGGCGATCAGCTCGGCCCGGGTCTTGTCGGCGTCTTGGGCCGCGGTGATCTCGCGGCGATGGATGATGTTGACCGCCCCTTGGGCCCCCATCACCGCGATCTCCGCCGACGGCCAGGCGAAGACCAGGTCGGCGCGCACTCCCCGGGCGTTCATCACCAGATAGGCGCCTCCGTAGGCCTTCCTCGTGATCACCGTGATGCGGGGCACGGTCGCTTCACAGTATGCGTAGAGCAGCTTGGCGCCGTGGCGGATGATGCCGTGATGCTCCTGGTCCACTCCGGGGAGGAATCCGGGGACGTCGACGAAGGTGATCAGGGGGATGTTGAAGGCATCGCAGAACCGGACGAACCGCGCCGCTTTCTCCGATGCCTCGATGTCGAGGGTCCCGGCCAGGACCGCGGGCTGGTTGGCGACAACGCCGACGGTGTGGCCGTCGAGGCGGCCGAACCCGACCACGATGTTCTTGGCCCACAGTTCGTGGACCTCGAAGAACTCCCCACCGTCGAGGACGGTCTCGACCAGCTCCTTCATGTCGTAGGGCTGGTTGGAGGAGTCGGGGATGATGGCGTCGAGGGTGTCGTCGATCCGATCGGGTCGATCGGTGGGTGCGAAGTAGGGGGGCAGTTCCATGTTGTTGCGCGGCAGGTACGACATCAGGTATCTCACCGCCTCGAGGGCGTCGATCCCGGTCGGGTAGACGAAGTGGGTCACGCCCGACTTGGAGGCGTGGGTCGCCGCCCCGCCAAGCTCCTCCATCGACACCTCCTCGCCGGTCACCGCCTTGATCACGTCCGGCCCGGTGATGAACATGTGGCTGGTCTGGTCGACCTGGACGACGAAGTCGGTCAGGGCGGGGGAGTACACGGCGCCACCGGCGCAGGGGCCCATGATCACCGAGATCTGTGGGATGACTCCAGAGGCGCGGACGTTTCGCTCGAAGATCCGCCCGTAGCCGTCGAGGGAGGCGATGCCCTCCTGGATCCTTGCCCCACCCGAGTCCTTGAGACCGATGATTGGCGTGCCGGTGTCGAGCGCCATGTCGAGGACTTTGCAGATCTTGTCGGCCACAACCTTGCTCAGGCTCCCCCCAAACACGGTGAAGTCTTCGGCGAAGACGAAGACGGGGCGACCGTCGATGGTCCCGTGACCGGTGACCACCGCGTCTCCGAGCGGGCGCTTGTCCTCGATGCCGAAGCCGGAGGACTGGTGTCGGACGAACTGGTCGATCTCCTGGAACGACCCTTTGTCGAGCAGGGCGTCGAGTCTCTCCCTGGCGGTGAGCTTGCCTTGCTCGTGCTGGCGGGCGATGGCGCGCTGGCTTCCGGCGTGCAGGGCCTCCTCGCGAAGCTCTCTGAGTCTCTCGATTCGCGCCTCGGTCCCCAAGACTCCTCCGTAACCTCAGATTGTCCGACTCGTCAGGAGACGAGATGGCTACACCATATTTGCAGTTGTGGTTGGAAGAAGTCCCATCGACCCAGGACCGGGCCCGGGCCGAGCTCGATCGTCTGCCGGTCGCCGTGATCGCCTCCCGCCAAACCGCCGGCCGGGGACGGAGCGGTGCGGTCTGGCTCACCGCCCCTCGGTCCCTGGCGGTATCCGTCGCGTTTGCCAGCGACGACGACCCCCGCCCCTTCTCCCTGATGGCCGGGGTGGCCGCGGGCCGCATCCTGGAGGGATCGACCCTCAAATGGCCCAACGACGTCATGATCGGTGAGCTCAAGGTGGGCGGGATCCTGGTGGAGCGCGCCTCGGAGGTGGTGGTGGGGTTCGGTCTCAACCTGTGGTGGCCCCAACCCCCGCCCGGTGTCGGGTCGCTCCTGGGCGAAGACCCGGGGCCGGAACTGCACAAGGAGATCGCCGGTCTTTGGGTGGCCGAGGTGATGGCCCTGGTGGAGGAGGGGGGATGGCCGCACGACGAGTATCGATCGCGCTGCGTCACCGTTGGTCGGGAGATCACCTGGGAGCCCGAAGGCAGGGGCCGGGCGGTGGATGTGGGCGAAGAGGGGGAGTTGGTGGTGGAGATCGAGGGGAGACGGGAGATGATCCCATCCGGCTCCATCCACCACGTCCGGGGGTGAGCGTCGGCGACGTCCCCACATGTGTGGCGCCCGGTTGCGCCACGAACCCCCGTGGGGAGTTCAGCCCAGATCCAGCTCCACCGCCGGGGGGAGTGTCGACTTGAAGAACTCGACGAGACGCGGTCTGGCATCGGCGGCAGCGTCGGCCTGGTAACCGTCGGCCTCGACGTCGAGGAAGAAGTGACCTGCTCCCTGGTAGAGGAGCCACTGCCCGTGATCGTTGCGTCGCTGCGCCTCGTCGACCGTTGCCACGTCGATGAACTCGTCGTCGGTGCCGTAGAGACCCAGGACCGGGACCGGGAGGTGGTCTAGATGGTCCGCCACCCGATACTGGCGGTCTTCGTCCCCGGTCAGAGGGGTGTAGGCGACGGCGACCGACTTGACCCAGGGGCGGGTGGCCGCCGCGATGATTCCGAAGCGCCCGCCGACATCGATGCCGAGGATGCCGACCTCCCCGCTGACCGCCCAATTCACGTCGTCGGACACGATGAAGCCGTGGATCTCGTCCAGGTCGGTGAGGGCGCGACGGTCGGTGAGGTGGTGGTAGGCCTCCAGCGGGTCGCCTTTCCGTCGATAGAAGTCGACCCCGATCGCAGCCACCCCCCAGCGGGCCAACATTCGGCAAAGGTCCTTCTCGAACCCGCTCAACCCGCCGAGTGTGGGGAGTACCAGGACGACCGGGAATCGGCCGGCGGCGTCGGGACGGGCCAGGTACTGGGTGCGTTGGGCCGACCCGATGGGCAGGGGCCAGCCTCCGTACATGATCGAATGTGTCCCCTCGTGGGGCAGGACAGCCATGTGCGGGCAGATTAGACACACGTCATCTGCCCCCTGTTCCCGATGCGTTCGGCGCAATGGGCAATCCGGGCGATCGGGGGAACCAGGGCTAGAGTGACCACGTCTAACCGACGATGTCCTCATCATCCCCCCGACACCTGGCGCCTCGCCGCGGGCTGCCCAAATCGCTCAAGGCCACCATCGTCGTCCTTCTGGTCGTGGCCAATCTGGGCGCGCTCGCCGTGCTCTGGGCGGTAAATACCGGTCAGGACGTGCTCGCCCTGGCCAGGACCGACGACGAGGTGGTCAGCGAGTTGAGCGCGGCGAGCGGGGACTCCCTGACCTTCCTGGTGGTGGGCAGCGACTCCAGGGAAGGTCTGGACGACCTGTCCTTCTTCGGCCGGGCCGGCGGCGAGAGGGGCGACGTGGTGATGCTGGTGCGTCTCGACCAGGCCACAGGCGATGCCGCCATGCTCTCCATCCCCCGCGACCTATGGGTGGACATCCCCGGGCACGGTGCTGACAGGATCAACGCGGCCTATGCATACGGCGGTCCCAGTCTGATGGTGCAGACGATCAGGGAGAACCTGGGGATCGAGGTGAACCACTACGTCGAGATCGACTTCGTGGGGTTCACCTCGATGGTGGACGAGTTGGGCGGCGTGGAGATGACCTTCCCCTACCCGGCTCGCGACGCGTCGTCGGGGCTCAGCGTCGAGGCCGGGGCACAATTGCTCGACGGGGACCAGGCCCTCGCCTTCGCCCGGTCCAGGAAGTACGAGGAATATCAGAACGGCGTGTGGGTGAGCGTCGAAGCCAACGACATCGGGCGCACCCAACGCCAGCAGGAGGTGGTCCGGGCCATCCTGACCAAGCTGAAGACCCCGGGATCGATCGCCGAGGCGGGTCAGATCGCCGGCTCGATCGCCCGGCACATGACCGTCGACGCCACCCTGGCTGCCGCGTCGGTTGCCGAGATGGCTTGGGACTTCCGTGGCCTGGTCACCGGGGACATCGAGGGACGCACCCTGCCTGTCTACGGCGACACCATTGGCGGGGCCTCGGTGGTGAGGGCGGCCGAGCCGGAGGCGACGGCGATGATCCATGAGTTCACCGCGGGGGCAGTGGCCGTCGACCTGGGGCCGGTCCGAGTCCAGGTGCTCAATGGGAACGGAGTGGTGGGCGCTGCCGGACAGATGTCGGAGCGGCTCGCCGAGGCCGGGTTCGAGATCGCCGGGGTCGGCAACGCCGAAGCGAGGGACTACGCCACCACCACCGTCCTCGTCCCGGAGGGGAGCAGTGTCGGGGACCGTCTCATCGGTCAGATCGGTTTTGGTGTAGTCGAGTTCGGTGCCGTCGATAATGGTTATGACGCGGTCGTCATCGTCGGGGCCGACGCCTCCTGATCGAGACGTCTTCCACCTACCATGAGGGTGCGATGGACATAACAATCATCGGGGCCGGCTATGTCGGTCTCGTCACCGGTGGCGGTCTCGCCAGCCTCGGGCATCGGGTGCGTATCGGGGAATCGAACACCGAGCGAGTCGAGCTGCTGCGCAGCGGGGGAGTGCCGATCTTCGAGCAGGGGCTGCCCGAGCTCCTCTCCTCGGCCACCGAAAGCGGTCTGCTCAGCTTTCACTCTTCGAACAAGGAGGCGGCTTCCGGATCTGCCTTCGTGTTCCTCGCCCTCCCCACCCCCGAGGGCGCCGACGGTCGCGCCGACCTCAAGTACGTCCACGCCGTAGTCGACGAGCTGGCCAACGAGGTGGAGGACGGGACGATCTTCGTGGTCAAGTCCACCGTCCCCCCGGGTTCGGTGGCGGCCCTTCGAAAGAGGCTGGCCGATCTGGGCAGCCCGGGCCGGATCGTCTCCCATCCCGAGTTCCTGCGCGAAGGACGGGCGGTCGAGGACTTCCTCGCGCCCGACCGGATCGTGGTCGGCGCCTGGGACGAGTCCGACGCCCAAGCGGTTGCCGATCTGTATCGCACCCTCGATGCCCCGGTCGTCACCACCGATCCCACCTCGGCGGAGATGATCAAGTACGCCTCCAACGCCTACCTGGCGGCGCGGCTCACCTTTGTCAATACCCTGGCCAACGTTTGTGAGGCGGTCGGGGCCGACATCCTCGACGTGGTCCAGGGTCTGGGCATGGACCATCGCATCGGGTCGCATTTCCTCCAGCCCGGGCCGGGCTACGGCGGGTCCTGCTTCCCCAAGGACACCTCCGCCCTGATCGCCGTTGCCCAGGACGCCGGGTACGACTTCGAGCTCCTGCGGGCGGTGATCGTGGCCGACGAGGATCAGCGACGCCGGGTGGCGGACAAGGTGCGCCAGGCGGCCGGTGGCGGTCTCCGGGGCCGGCGTATCGCCATGTGGGGCGTGGCCTTCAAGGCGGGCACCGACGACGTCAGGGAATCGCCGGCGATGCGTATCGCCGCCCTCCTCGAGGCCGACGGCGCCGAGGTGGTGGCCTACGACCCCGAAGCCCGGACCGATCTGCTCACCATGGCCGCCGACCCGATCGCGGCAGCGGCCGACGCCGACGTGCTCTTGATCGCCACAGAATGGCCGGAGTTCCTCACCGTGGACATGGCGGCGGTGTCGAAGGCGATGCGGGGTCATCGCGTCGTCGACGCCCGCAACCTCCTCGACCCGAAGAAGGTGCGCGCCGTCGGTCTCGACTACTGGGGCCTGGGCCGCCCGGGGGCGTAGCCGCCGGCCATAGGCCTCAGGCAATAGGCAACAGGCCAGAGCGCGTTCTGGCTTATGGCCTATGGCTTGCGGCTAAGGGCTTAACGAAACCGATCCTCCTCGCGTGGTCGCACCAGGTCCGCCCCTCTTCCCTCACCGCGCGGACCTTGATAACCCCTGATCAATGCCGCCGGGATTCCCTCTGCCTTTCCCATCACCAGGTCGGCGGCAGAGGCGAGCTCGTCGGCGACTGCGATCTCGGTCACCTCCAGCTCGCGCCCGGACCAATCCAGGGTTCCTTTCAGGTCGACGATCGCCTCGATCCCGGACACACCGATGGCGATATCGGTCAGACCGCTTCTCCAGGGCCGACCGAACGTGTCGGAGATGATCACAGGCAGGTCGATCCCGAACCGGCGCTGGAGACGTGTCCGGATCCGATGCGCCGATCGGTCCGGATCCTCCGGGAGCAGGATCATGGTCCCGGGCTCTGAGTTGGACCGATCCACACCGGCATTGGCGCAGACGAAGCCGTGGTTGGTCTCGGCGATGATCAACGCCCCACGTCGTCGCACGATCGAGACCGCCTCGGACTCCACCAACCGTCGCTTGAACACCTCCTCGTCCCCTTCGACGGTCACCACCCGACCCTCGGCCTTGGAGACGATCTTGTGGGTGACCACCAGGACATCCCCGTCCACCGGCGTGGTCCGCTCCAAGGCGTCGCCCAACAGCTCCGTGATCTCCTGACCGGGTGTCACGGCCCCGATCCCGGTGAGGGGGAGAATCTGGAGGGTCATAGGGCCAGTATCCCCTCGGCGAGACGCATCGCCTCGGTCCGCCCGGCGATGCGCGTCTCCAGGGCGACGACGGTGACGTCGTCGATGACCCCGATGTCGGCGTGGTCGCTGTCGTCGACCACGAGAGTGTCGATCAGGCCCCGATAAGAGGCGATCACCGCCCGGGTCCCGGTGCCGAGCCCGAGATCCGCCATCACCGAGTGGGCCGGTCCCTTGAGTGCCTTGCCGCCGATCAGGGGGCTGACCGCGATGACCCGGGGATGACGACGGACCGCCCGCTCGATCGGATCGATGGCAAGGATCGGCCAGATGGAGAGGGGTGGGTTGGAAGGGCCGATGACGACCAGGTCGGCGGCGTCGATGGCTTCGACCACCCCGGGCGCCGGCATCGCTGTCTCGACCCCTTCGAAATCGACCCCGAGCACCGGGTCCTGGTGTCGCCGGGCCACGAAGTACTCCTGGAAGGTCAGTCTCTCTCCTTCCCTGGTGGTCACCATGGTCCGGACCCGATCGTCCGTGGCGGGCAGGATCGAGGCGGTCAGCCCGAAGCTGGAGCCAACGACGTCGGTGATGGCTGAAAGCGTGAGGCCGGACCGAAGGGCCTCGGTGCGGTAGATCTTCAATGCCAGGTCCAGATCCCCGAGACGGAAGCCGTTGTCGACCCCGAATCGGGCCAGTTCGGTGTTGGTGACGAAGGTGTCGTCGGCCCGGCCCCAGCCTTGGGGGCCCTCGATCCCGGCCAGGGTGTAGACCACGGTGTCGAGATCGGGCGAGACATAGAGGCCATGGGTGGGAAGGTCGTCACCGACATTTACCACCACGGTCAGGGCCACGTCTTCGACGGCATCGAGACCTCGCGCCAGTCGTGCTCCACCGACACCGCCCGAGAGCTCTACAACGTTCATCGGGACCCACGGTATTGCCCAGAGACGCGGTCCGGTTCACAATGTCCTCCCGCATGACAAGTGCTTCAGCTCCGCAGGTCGCGGACGATTCGACACCTTTGGCGCCCCCGGCCGCGCCCCGAGTCAGGGTGATCCTCACCCTGGTGGAGGGCGCCGACCTCGAAGCGGCCCTGGCCACGGTCGATCGCCAGGTGTACGACGGTATTCACGAAGTGGTCGTGATCGGCTCGCTGGAGAACGATCTCCCGCCGGGGGTGAGTCTGACCCGGACGCTCGAAGAAGCCATCATCGGCACCGATCCCGAAGTCGACTACCTCTGGATCCTCCACTCCGACGCCCGTCCCCGCCCCGATGCCCTGGCCGCTCTGGTCTCGGAGCTCGACCGCAACGACGCATCGCTCGGGGGCTCCAAGCTGTTGTTGGCCGGAACCAGGGACCAGCTGGAGTCGATCGGGAGCGCCACCGATGTCTTCGGAGACCCCTTTTCCGGCCTCGACGAGGGCGAGATCGACCTGCAGCAATACGACGTGGTGCGGGAAGTGGCCTTTGTCTCTTCGGTATCGATGCTGGTCCGACGCGACCTCGCCCAGGGGTTACGGGGACTGGACGACCGTCTCGAGCCGGTGGCGGCCGGTCTCGACTTCTCACAACGGGTCCGTCTCGCCGGGGGGAGGGTGATAACCGTCCCCTCGTCGGAGGTGTATCACCAGGCGAGATGCGGACAGAGAGGATCGGGGTGGCGCGAGGAGGCGGGGCGGTTGCGGGCGATGCTCAAGGCCTACCGGCCGATCACCCTGCTTTGGGTCGTTCCCTTCGACATCATCGTCTCGATTGTCGACTCGCTGGCCAATCTGCTCCTGCTCCGCTGGAGGGTGGGAGCGAGTCATCTGCTCTCGTGGCTGTGGAACATCGCGCATCTTCCCTCGACGATGGCGTCACGACGACGATTCCGCCCGGTCCGTGCCTTCGGTGACGAGGAGCTGTTCCGGTTCCAGTCGAGAGGGTCGGTCCGTCTGCGCGAGGTTGGATCCGAGCTCACCGACCGAATCCTCTCGGTCTTCGACGACGACCAGGCGCTCGCTCGGGGATCGAGGAGGATCTGGTCGAGCCCGGGCATCTGGGGAGCGCTCCTGGCGGCGGCGATCGTGGTGCTGGCTTCGTGGTCGATCATCTTCACCGGCGTGCCCAACTCGGGTTTCAGCTTCCCGTTCGAGCCCCCGACCATCGCCATCGACCGCTTCCTGGCCGGATGGAACGACTCCGGGCTCGGATCGGCCGACGCAGTTCACCCGTCGACCGGATTCACCGGGCTGATCTCACTGATCTGGTTCGGAGCAGAGGGGGCGGCCCGCACCCTGGCCACGATCCTGTTCGCGGTGATGGCCGTTCTCGGGATGGGGCGGCTGGCCGGCCGGCTCGGCTTCCGCGGCCCGGGCCGCTATCTGTCCGGTCTGGTTGTGTTGGCGGGCCCGGGGACCGCTCTCGTCGTCGGAGCCGGCTCCTGGCTGGCGTTGGGAGGGGCGGCACTGCTCCCGTGGGCGGTTCGCTCGGTGATGCTCCACCCCGACGATCGGGCCAAGAGCTGGCTGACTCACATCGGCTGGGCCCTGGCCTGGACGATCATGTTGACCGCCGTCTCTCCGGTCCTCGGGACGATCCCTTTGGCAGCGGCGGTGTTGTGGCGGCTGGTTGGCGGAAGCGGCTCCTCCATCCGGCTCGGGCTTTGCACCCTCCCCGCCGGGGTGGTGGCCGCCGGGTTCGTCTACGACGACCGGGGATGGCTCACCGATGTCGACCGCCGGCTCGGGTTGGCGGTCCCGGATTGGTGGCCGATTCTCATCGCGGCCACCGCGATCCCGCTGATGCTGATCAGCGGGCGCACCCGGCGTCTCGGGTTCTTCGGCGCCCTCATCGGGCTGGCGGGCCTGCTGGTCGTTCGTCTCCCCATCGGCGGGCCCGGGGTCGAGGAGGCGGCCTTGCTGCTCGCTTCTTTCGGCTCCGCCATCCTGGTATCCGCCGCCATCGACCGTCTAAGCATCGAGCCTCGCCGTCTCCTGACGTCGATTGGTGCGACTGCGATCCTGGTCGTATCGGCGTTGGCTCTCCTCGACGGCCGGCTCGGGCTTCCACCAGGTGACGTGAACGACAGGTTTGCATTCGCCTCGACACTGGCCGATTCGGGGAGCACGCAGCGTGTCTTGGTGATCTCCACCGACCGGAGCCTTATCCCCGGTGAGACCCGGGCAGGCCCTGGAGTCTGGTACCGGACGGTGGACGGGGCGGGGACGACCCTCGACGAGATCTGGCTTCCTGAGCCACAAGCGGGAGACGAGCAACTGGACAATGCCATCGATCGGATCGCCACCGGGGCGGAGCTTCGACCCGGTTCCCTCCTCTCCGAGTTCTCCATCGCCTGGGTGGTGGTCGAGGGCGACGAGTCACCGTTCGACCCGATCCTGACATCCCAGCTCGACCTGGTGCCTACCCCGCTCGCCACCGGGGCGAGGGTGTTCGAGAATGCCGATGCCCTGCCTGTGGCCGCGGTCGGCGACGAGGTGGTGTGGCGCAGGGACGGGACCGGCTTCTCCGGGGCGAGCCGGGCGGACCGTGCGGTGATCAGGGTGAGCTACTCGCACGGATGGCAGCCCGAGCCCGAGTTGGAGGACTGGTTCACGACGGTCTCGGCGGCCGAGGGCGGGGCCCGATTCGAGGCCGGGGGGTACCTCCGCTGGGCCCCGTACCTCGCCGCCGCGCTCGTGCTCCTCGCCCTCGGCACCATCGTGGCCGGGAGGCTGCGCCGATGATCAGGGCACTCTTCGCTCTGACCGTGGCCGCTCTGGCTGCCACGGTCCTGTTCATCCCGGTGCTGCAACCGCCCGAGACGGACCCGGTCTCGGCGATCGACCCACCACCGGTCGCGGTGTGCCCGGTGGAGGAGGGGAGCGGCCGAAGCACAATCGTCGGCATCGCCTCCAGTGCCAATGGCGAGGGACGTCTCACTGCCTTCGCCGGTGGCGGACCGGTCGGCTCCGCCCAGTTCACGACTGGCGCATCGGGCTCGGCCGCCATCGCCCTCGCCGATGTCGCCGCCCTGGGCACGGCCGCCGGTCTCGCCGAGCTCCCCGGCCCGCAGTCCGCAGCCGGCTCGCTCCTGCTGGGAGCCGAGTCGGTGGCGGTCGAATCGTGCGTCGCCACCCCGGCCCAGCAGACCCTTCTCGCCGGGGGCGCATCTGTCAGCGACGAGCAGTACCAAGTCCATCTCATGAACCCATACGCCGGCGAGGCACTGGTCGACCTCATCGTCCAGTCGGAGTCGGGGCTGGAGACCGCTCCGATGCTGCGTGGGATCTCGGTTCCGTCGCGCTCGTCGTTCCTGATCGACCTCTCCGAGGTCCTGCCCGGCCGGGAGACGATGTCCATCACGGTCGAGACGGTCAGCGGCAGCGTCATGGCCGCCGGTCGCTACGGGGTCGGGGGCGACGTCGCCCTGTGGCACTCGGTGGCCCCGGCCCTGGACTGGTATGTGCCGGTCCCGGCCGGTGGTGCGGCAGCCGACCTCCTCATCTCGACGGGTGTGTCGGCCGATGTTCAGTATCAACTCGACGTGTATGGGCCGGAAGGAGTGGTCGAGGCGTTTCAGGAAGGTGTGGTGCCGACCCGAGGGGTTGCCGTCGTCTCGCTCGGCGAGCTGGGCTTCGAGGTTGCGTCGGCGATGAGGGTGGTCTCCACCCAGCCGGTAGCGGTCTTCCTCCGCGCCAAGAGCGAAGCTGGAGTCGCCATCACCAGTGGAGCGACCGCTCCGGCATCGAGATGGCTGCTCCCCGCCGCCGGCCTTGCGCCGGGGAACACCGGAAGCATCGTGATCCTCAACGCCGGCCTGGACGACGCCACGGTCGTCATCACCGCTCACCGGGAGCAGTCAGCAGCGGAGCAATACGTCGTGGCGGCAGGGACGGTGCTCGAGGTGGACCCGATCGAGGGCAACGCCAACGCCTACTCGGTCAAATCGGAAGGATCCCTGGTCGCGCTGTTCGTGACAACCACCCCGACCGGCACCGCATACAGCATCGGGGTCCCCCTCCCGGATGAGTGAGGTCTGGCTCAGGCTGGCGATCGTGGCCGCCGGGATCGTCG
>DATHUL010000120.1:0-5891 GCA_035462285.1 Acidimicrobiia bacterium | reverse complement strand
TTCTGGGTGATCTGCTCGGGTCTGGCCCCCGCCTCCACCAGACGGGCTGCCAGCTCCAGGGCGGCAGGGCTGGTGTTGGAGTACTGGAATCGTCCCGTGTCGGTGATGAGGGCGGTGAGCAGACAGGTGGCGATCTCTGCGGTGACGGGCCATCCCAGCGAATCGAGAATGTCGACCACCACGACCGCGGTGGCCGCCGCGGTGGGATCGTTGAGCACGATGTCGCCGAACCCCTCGTTGGTGACGTGATGATCGAACACGATCAGGATGTCGGCGTCCCCGGCCGGGGAGCCCAACTCGGCGAGACGATCCTGTGACCCGGCGTCGAAGACGACCATGGTCTCCGGTCTCTCCGGGAAGGCGTCCGGATCCACCAGCAGGTCGGTGGGGAGGAAGGAGAGGTTGGCCGGCACCAGGAACGGCGATCCGAAGCTGGCCACCACCTCCTTGCCGGCGGTGCGTGCCGCCAGGCCGAACCCGAGCATCGAGCCCAGAGCGTCGCCGTCGGGGCCGACATGACAGGCCAGGGCCAGGCGCCGGCTCCCCGCGATCGCCGTCGCCGCGGTCTCGATCAGGCTTCGCTCAAGCATCGGGACCGGTCTCTTCCTCGAGTGAGCGGAGGATGGCATCGATGCGCTCGCCGCCCTTCACCCCGGGATCGACCGCGAACTCGAGGGTCGGGGTGTACTTCATCCTCACCTGGCTCCCGATGGCGGACTGGAGCCGGCGAGAGGCGCGGCGCAGGGCGGTCAGCGCAGCCGAAGCATCGTCGGCCAGGACGTCGATGTAGACCAGGGCATGACGGAGATTGGGACTGGTCTCCACGCCTGTGATCGAGATCATCTCGAGACGCGAGTCGTTGAGACGCTCCACTTCCTCGGCGATCACCTCCCGCAGCGTCGAGTTGACCTTGAGCATGCGCGGGCTCGTCGGTCTCACTCCGGCTCCTCCAACTCGCTGATCAGCACGTCGAGCACGTCGACCTCCAGTTGCGTCTCAAGGTAGCGACGGAGCTTGGAGATCTGCATGGCCAGGCTCCGACCGTCCGGTGCGGCGATGGCGATCCCGACCGCCGCTCGCTGCCACAGGTCGTGATGGTCGACCTCGGCGACGCTATAAGAGCCGAGACGACGGATCCCCTCGATGAACGGCCTGAGCACTGCCCTCTTCTCCTTGAGCGACTGCGGGGTGGGCAGATGCAGCTCGACCCTCAGGGCCGCGGCCCGCATCAGGTCCGGGCCACCTCACGAATCAGGTAGGCCTCGATGCTGTCGCCTTCCTTGATGTCGTTGTAGTTCTCCAGGCCGATTCCGCACTCGAAGCCGGCGGCCACCTCTCGCACATCGTCCTTGAAGCGCTTCAGCGATCCGATGACACCGTCGTGGATGACCACGCCGTCGCGGATCAGGCGGGCACGGGCCGCTCGCTGGACCACGCCTTCGATCACGTAGCAGCCGGCCACGGTCCCGGCTCGGGGGACCTTGAACACCGCTCTGACCTCGGCGGTCCCCAGCACCTGCTCGTGCTCTTCGGGCGCCAACTGGCCAACCAGCATCTGCTCGATCTCGTCGAGGAGCTCATAGATGATGCCGTAGGTACGGATCTCGACGCCGGCCTCCTCGGCCGCCTTGCGTGCCTTGGGCTCGGGTCTGACGTTGAATCCGATGATCACCGAATCGGTCACCTCGGCCAGGGTGACGTCGTTCTCGTTGATCCCACCGACCGCCCCATGCAGGACCTGGATCTTCCCGCCCTCCCTCTCGATCTTGACGATCGAGCCGCGCAATGCCTCCAGGGATCCTTGGGCATCGGCCTTGACGATCAGGTTCAGGGTCGCCTCTTCGCTGCGCAGCTGATCGAGGAGGCCCTGGAGCCGGTCACGTGCAGTCGGCATCGCCTGGCTGAGCGTCTTCATCTCCTCCTGTCGCTCGGTGGCTATCCGGCGAGCTTCCCGATCGTTCTCGACCACGGTGAAGAAGTCGCCTGCGGCCGGGACCTCGTCCCAGCCCATGATCTGAACAGGAGTGGAAGGACCGGCTTCCTTCACCTGGTTCCCGTTTTCGTCCATCAGGGCGCGCGCCCGGCCGGAAGCGGCGCCGGCAACGAACGCGTCGCCCGTGCGCAGCGTCCCGCGCTGGACTATGACCGACGCCACCGCCCCCTTGCCCCGCTCGACCTGGGCCTCGACCACGACGCCGGAGGCCTCGGTGGCCGGGTTTCCCCGGTAGTCCTCGAGCTGGGCGATCAGATCGACGACCTCGAGCAGCTCGTCGACTCCGGTGCCGTTCAGGGCCGAGATCTCGACGCTGGGCACATCTCCGCCCAGCTCCTCGGTGATCACGTCGTGCTCGGTCAACTCGGTCCTCACCCGCAGTGGTTCGGCTCCGGGCAGATCGATCTTGTTCACCGCCACGATCATCTTGACGTTGGCCGCCTTGGCGTGGGCGATGGCCTCGACGGTCTGGGGCATCACACCGTCGTTGGCGGCGACCACCAGGATCACGATGTCGGTGATGTTGGCCCCCCGGGCGCGCAGCGTGGTGAACGCCTCGTGACCGGGAGTGTCTATGAAGGTGATCAGCCGCCCGTTGACGTCGACCCGGTAGGCGCCGATGTGCTGGGTGATCCCCCCCTGCTCCCCCTCCACCACGCTGGTCTTGCGGATGGTGTCGAGCAAGGTGGTCTTCCCGTGATCGACGTGGCCCATCACGGTCACCACCGGAGGACGGGGCACCAGCTGCGACTCGTCGTCGTCGAACACCGGGCGATCGGCCACGGCCGGGGCCGCCGGCGGGGCCTCGACATCGACCAGGAACCCGAACGACTCGGCCACCGGCTCGATCGCCTCCGCAGGCATGGTCTGGCCTACGCCGACCGGCTGGCCACGGGTGAGCAGGGCCGCCACCACGTCCTTGGCTGCCACGCCCAGGGCATCGGCGAACTCTGCCACCGTCGCCCCCTGGGGGATCGAGACCAGCTCGATCTCCTTCTCCGCCGCCGCCGGTGCCGGCTCGGTCTCGGCTGCGGCCCCCGGCACCTCGGGCTCGGGCTCGGCCACCTCGGCCACCTCGGTCACCTCGGTCACCTCGGTCACCTCGGAGTCGGCCACCTCGGTCACCGGCTCCTCGCCGGCCACGGCGAGACGGAGCAGCTCGGCCGACTCGTCGTCGAGCCCCGAAGACGCCGTCTTCACTTCGATTCCGAGGTCCAGGGCCTGTTGGAGGAGCTCCTTGGAGTCCATCCCCAGGTCCCGGGCCAGTTCATAAACCCTCACGCTGGAACTCTCTACTCGCTCTCTTCGTCCGCTTCGGCGGTGACTGCATCCTCGTCGGCGGAGCCGACTGCATCCTCGTCGTCGGGACCGGTCACGCCCAACTCCACCGACTCCACCGTCTCGGTGACTTCCTCTGCGGCCACTTCCTCTGCCACCACTTCCTCTGCCACCACTTCCTCTGGGGCCTCCTCGGCCACGCCCTCGTTGTCGGAGCGGATGTCCACCTTGTAGCCGGAGAGCCGGGCGGCGAGACGTGCGTTCTGTCCCTCCTTGCCGATGGCGAGGGAGAGCTGATGCTCGGAGACGACCACATCGGCTGTCTTGGTCTCCTCGTCGATGTGGACTTCCTTGACCTTGGCCGGGCCCAACGCCTCGGCGATGAATTGGCCGGTGTCCTCGCGCCACTGGACCACGTCGACCTTCTCCCCGCGCAATTCGTTGACCACCTGCCGGACCCGGGAGCCCCGAGCCCCGACACAGGCGCCCTTGGGGTCGACGTTGGGGTCGTGCGAGATCACCGCGATCTTGGTCCTGTGACCGGGCTCGCGGGCGATGTTGACGATCTCGACCGTGCCATCGGTCAGCTCGGGCACCTCCAGCTCGAGCAGTCTCCGCACCAGGTCGGGATGACTTCGGGAGACCACGATCTGAGCGCCCTTGGCCTCGTTGCGGACCTCGAGGATCAGCGCCTTGACCCGGTTTCCCCGCTCCAGACGCTCGAACGGGATTCGCTCCGAACCGGGGAGGATCGCCTCGGCATCGCCCAGGTCGAGGATCACCGAGCGATAGTCGACTTGCTGCACCAGCCCGGTGACCAGGTCGCCCTCACGTCCCTCGTACATCTCGAAGACGTGCTCTCGCTTGGCCTCACGGAGCTTGTGCTGCATCACCTGCTTGAACGACTGGGCCGCGATCCGGCCGAAGGCCTCCCCCTCGGGGGTGTCCTCCCACTCCTTGACCACGTTGCCTTCCTCGTCCAGCTCCTGGGCATAGACGATGACCTCGCCGGAGTCGGGGTCGATGGTCACCCGCGCCTCCTCCGCCGCCCCGGGGCTGCGCTTGTACGCGGCCACCAGTGCGTTGGCGAAGGCGTCGAGGATGGTGTCGACGGCCACGCTTCGTTCCCGGGCGAGGACCTCGATCGCCTCCATCATCGTGTCGAGCTTCATGATTCTCCTTCAGTGCCCCGGCTTGGGGGCCTTCTCCCACCTGAAAACCGTCTTGGCGGTGAGCACGTCTTGGTAGTCGACAACCGTCGCCCCGCCGTCGCCCTCGACCGTGAACGAGTCGTCGCCGGCGTCGACAAGCGTCCCCCTGATCGTGGTCTTGGAGTCGCCGTCGGCGATCTTGACCACCACCTCCCGGCCCACCGACTTGGCGTAGTGAGCCGGCCGGCGCAAATTGCGCTCCAGACCGGGGGAGGTGACTTCGAGCCGGTAGGCGTCGTCGAGCCCGGTCTCGTTGTCCAGGAGCCGGGAGATCCCTCGCGAGACCTCGGCGAGACGATCGATGTCCACGTTGTCTCCGTCGACGACGACACGCAGAAGGGTTCCCGCCCCGCGCCCATGCAACTCGACGTCGTCGAGCTCCAGTCTCTCGGCGGCGAGATAGGGCTCCACCACCGTCCAAATCTCGGAAACCTTGGTCAAATCGATGCTCCGGGCTTCGTTGCTACGCAAAAATTCAGGCGGGTGCCAAAGGCGCCCACCTGGAAACAGCGTCCTTGTTGTCGGCGGCCAGTATAGGCCGCGCGCAACGCTGCGTCCTTCCGGTCTTGTCGGCGCTCCCGGGTACGGTTGGTCGATGCGCTTTCTGACAGCCGCCGCCCTGATCGCCATTGCCGAGATGGCCACGTTCCTATGGGTGGGGTCGCGGATCGGGTTTGGATGGGCGCTGGGGATCGCCCTCGCCACCGCGTTGATCGGCTCCTATCTGGTGCGCAGCGCCGGGTTGGCAACATGGGGCAAGATCCGGCGCAAGCTCGGTGAGGGTCGGCTCCCGGGGAGGGAACTGGTTGACGGCGCCGCCATCCTGGTGGCCGGCGCCTTTCTCATCTCGCCGGGATTCATCACCGATACTCTCGGGTTCCTGCTCCTGGTCCCGGCGGTTCGGACGCTGATCTACCAGCCGATAGCCCGCAGGCTCGGCTCACGGGTCAACGTCTATGGCCGCATGGCCTCCTGGCCGGCTGACGACGTCATCGATGTCGACGAAGCGGGTGGGCCGGGTCAGATCCCGTAACGACGGGTGACAACAAGCTCGGCCAGCTGGGCGGCCACCGCATCCAGGGCGACTTCACCGGTCTCCATCTCCCGCCGCTCGGTCAATTCGACCGTCCCGCTCTCGACCCCGCGCGGGCCCACGGTGACCCGGTAGGGAATCCCGATCAGCTCGGCGTCGGCGAACTTGACCCCGGGTCGTTCCTCCCGGTCGTCGAGCAGGACCTCGATCCCCGTCTCCCCCAGCTGGCGGTACAGGCCGTCTGCGGCGGCCATGGTCGCGTCATCGTCGGCTCTCAGCACCGTGATCACCACCTCGTAGGGGGCGACCGATACCGGCCAGATGATCCCTTTCTCGTCGTGGGAGGTCTCGACCACCGCCGCCATCCCCCGCTCCA
>DATHUL010000119.1:0-4198 GCA_035462285.1 Acidimicrobiia bacterium | reverse complement strand
GCGACCGGGCGCGCTGTGCAACTGGTGCTCCTTCCAGGACATCTGCCCGGCATTCGCCGGAGACCTCTAGGGGAAGATCCCCCGGACCAGCTTGGCGTCCGCCACCTTGCGGATCCCCTTGATCAGTGCCGCCGTCCTCATGTCCACCGCCTCGTTCAGAGCGATGTTGTGCACATCGCTGAAGGCACGGGTCATGATCTCGCGCAACCTGGCCACGACTTCGTTCTCGGTCCAGAAGTACTTCTGGACGTCCTGGACCCACTCGAAATAGGAGACGGTGACGCCTCCGGCGTTGGCCAGGATGTCCGGGATCACCAGCACCTCCTTCTCCCGGAGGATCTCGTCGGCCTCGATCGTCGTCGGCCCGTTGGCTCCCTCGATGATGATCTTGGCCTGGACATCCGCCGCGTTGCGGGCGTGGATCACGTTCTGTACCGCGGCCGGGACCAATATGTCGACGGGAAGACCGAACACACCATCCCCATCGATGTAGTCGGCGTCGGGGTAGCCCTCGAGGAACCTGTTCTCGTCGACCCACTTGGCCACGGCGTCGACCTCCAGCCCGTCCGGGTTGTAGAGAGCACCCGAGATGTCCGACACCGCCACGATCCTGACCCCCATCTGCTGCCCGGCGACGGCGGCGTAGCGCCCCACGTTGCCGAATCCGTGGATGGCCACCTTCAGGTCATTGGGGTCGAGCTGGCGCACCCCGGCGGCCTGTGGCACGAGGAACATCAGACCGCGGCCGGTCGCTTCCCTCCTCGCAATGCTGCCGCCCAGAGCGGGGGGCTTGCCTGTGACGACAGCAGGGACCGAGTGCCCGACATGCTGGGAGTAGGTGTCCATCATCCATGCCATCACCTGCTCGTTGGTGCCGAGGTCGGGGGCGGGGATGTCGGTCTCGGGGCCGATCACATTGATGATCTCCATGGTGAAACGTCGCGTCACTCGCTGCAGCTCGGCACGGGACAGCGCCATGGGGTCTACCCGCACCCCCCCTTTGGCCCCGCCGAAAGGGACTCCGACGATGGAGCACTTCCAGGTCATCAACATGGCCAGGGCTGCCACCTCACCGAGGTCGACATCGGGGGCGAAGCGGATCCCACCCTTGGTCGGGCCCATCGTGGTGAGGTGTTGCACCCGATACCCGAACAGAGTCTCCACCTGTGAATAGGTGTCGCGTCGGAAGGGGAAGCTGACCATGGTCGATTTCTGCGGGACCCGGAGCCGGTCGGCCACGTTGTCGTCGAGACCCATCAGCCTGGCCACCCGGTCGAACTGCCCGGCGGCCTCCTTGTACATCGGCGAGTCGAATTCGTTGCCGACCAACGCGGTCACCGAAGCCTCCGTTCGACTAGTCACGCCTTGCCCATCCTATGCGGGGCAGCCCTCCGGGGAGATTTGTCACACCCGGCCAATAGCTTGCCCTCCATGAGCTACTTCAACACAACGAGACAGGGCGGTGGGGACGACGCCATCGACCCCTTCTCCGACCCGGTCGCCTATCTCGCCGGCCTGGGGATCGAGGCCGAGCTGGTCGAGACGACCACGCTCTGCGACGCCGCTTGACATCTACGATCAGCAGGTGTCAGTGACCGAGGCCCGGGTCGATCCCGGGGACTGGGATCGAGTCGTGGCCGACAGCGACGGTCCCCAGATCGTGGTGTCCGGGCCAGGCACTGGGAAGACGGAGTTCCTGGTTCGTCGCGTCACCTCGATAATCGGGTCCGGCAAAGCGGGGCGTGACCAGGTGGCGGTGCTCACCTTCTCCCGGCGGGCCGCAGCCGACATCCGGAAACGGGTGGACCGGTCCCTGGGCGGATCGGGCATGCCGATTCACGCATCGACCTTCCACTCGCTCGCCCTTCGCCTCCTGGAGACGGCCTCGAACGAGCGGCCGATCCCGCTGAGCACCCCGGAGCAGGTCGGTCTGGTCGGCGAGCTGCTGACGACGGAACGACCCGAGGACTGGCCCGTCATGTATCGGGGGATACTCGGCGCCCCGGCCTTCGCCGCCGAGGTCGCCGACTTCCTGATGCGATGCTCGGAGCGGCTGCTCTCTCCCGACGACCTCGAGCAACGAGCGGCGGCTCGAGCCGACTGGAGGGGGATTCCCGGTCTGTTCCGCCGTTATCGCCAGGCACTGGAGAAGGCGAGACGGACCGACTACGGCACCATGCTGGTCTCGGCGGTCGGACTGCTCGGAACCCCCGAAGGCCAGGAGCTGGCCGGGACCTATCGCTACGTCGTGGTCGACGAGTACCAGGACACCTCACCGGTCCAGGCCGAGATGGCGCGACTGCTCGCCCTGCCCGGCGGCAACCTGACCGTGGCCGGGGACCCGTACCAGTCGATCTACTCGTTTCGTGGCGCAGAGTTGAGGAACATCGCCCGATTCACCATCGACCATCCCGAGGCGCGAAGAATCGTCCTCCGGCACAGCTTCCGGGTACCGGCTCCGATCCTCGAATCCGCGCTCCGCATCGTGTCGTCGGGCGAGCTGCCGGGCGCGGCGGGCCCGGTGACGCCCGCTTCTCACGCCGGTCGGGTCGAGACCTTCGTATTCGACCAGGAAACCGCCGAGGCGGAGTGGATCGCAAAGGACATCGAGCACGCGATCAGGGTGGAGGGGGTGCCGTCTTCGGCCATCGCGGTGCTGGTCAGGTCAAAGCGCGAGATGCTGAGCGGGCTGAGTCGGGCCCTGCAGCGTAAGGGCATACCCCACGATCCACCCGACACACGACTGAGGGAGCACCCGGCGGTGAGGCTGATCGACGACCTGGTCACGGTGGCCAGCCAGGGCGGTGCGGTGCCTCTGGTGACCCCGGGTGAGGCGGCCGAAGCCGATCGGGCGATGAGAAGGATCCTGCTCGGCCCACTGGTCGCCGCCAGCCTGGGGAAAGAGCGCGCCATCCTCCGGGCCCGCCGACGGAGCTGGGAGGCATGGCCGATCGTCCTCAGGCATGAGCTCCCCTCTCGTCCCGGTCTCATCAATCTCCTCGACGACCCGGCCTGGTGGTCGTCGATGCCGGCGATCGACGGGTTCTGGGAGCTGTGGACCCGGCTCGACGACCTGGAGAGCATCGTCCTCGATCCCGAGCGGGACGAATGGCGCCGGGCATTCACGTCGTTCTCCCAGGTGCTGGAGCGGCAGGCGGAACGCGACTCGAGTGTGACCCTGGCCCGCGTGTTCGAGCTCGGTGACGAGGAGGGGATCGAGTCGACACCACTGCTCCCCTACCGCAGCACCGGCGCCCAGGTCACTTTGACCACCCTGCATCAGGCGAAAGGGCTGGAGTTCGACGTCGTGTACATCGCCAACGCGGTGGAAGGGGTGTTCCCCGATCTGCGTCGGGGCCGGCGGATGCTGCGTCCGGAGTTGTTGTCACCGGAGCGGACCACCGATCCCGAGGCCCAGCACCTGTTCCAGGTTCAGGAGGAGATGCGTCTCGCCTACACCGCGATGACCCGGGCCCGCCTCCGCGTGGTTTGGACCGCAACCTCGGCCGGAGTCGATCAGGGCGAGCATCGGCCCTCCCGTTTCCTGATGGCCGCCTCGGATCCGTCCCAGGACGGTTTGAGCACACCCGCCGAAGTCAGCGGTCCCCCGGTCACGCTGGCCGAAGCCGAGGTGCGTCTGCGCCGAACCCTTCTCGACCCGACCGCGCCCGCTCTCGACCGCTTGGTTGCCGTACAGGTCCTGGCCCATCCCCCGCGGCCGTGGTGGAACGCCGCCACCTTCGCCGGTGTGCCCGCTCCAGGTCCGGACACCCCCATCCTCGGTGCCGTCCTCAAACTCTCCCCGAGCCAGGCCGACTCCTATGACACCTGCCCCAGGAAGTACGCATTGGAGCGCCGGCTCCGACTGAGCGAGTCCTCGTCGCCGTACGCCGCCCTGGGGACCCTGGTCCACTCCGCCCTCGAGGCAGCGGAGAGGGAGGCGATCGGGTCGGGGAGGACACACGCCGATCTCGAGGTTGCACTGAGCCATCTCGAGCGAGAATGGGCCACCGCCGACTTCGGCACACCCCAGCTGAACGCGGCGTGGCTGAGACACGCCCGGGAAGGCGTCACCAAGCTCTACCAGCTCTGGCCCAGCGACGGCACCCCGATCGAGCTGGAGAAGGAGGTCCACGCCACGATCGGCGATGTGGAGTGGGTGGGCTTCATCGACCGTCTCGAATCCACCCCCGACGGT
>DATHUL010000118.1:0-6114 GCA_035462285.1 Acidimicrobiia bacterium | reverse complement strand
GGTGTGTCGTGTGCTCCACGATCACGCGAGCCCGGGGGAGGTCGATCTGCCCGTCACGCAGCATCTCCCACACCTTCGGGTATTCGGCAAGGAGCGTGGTGGCGAAATCGAGCTGGCGCTCTGCCGCCCTGCGGGTCCACGACAGCGCCGCCCCGATCTCGGCAGCAGCAGCCTCATGGAGGACATCCGTCGCCAACCCGGGGCCGATCGCCCCCGACTCGGCCTCGAGTACGGAGACCATGTCGGCGAGCAGCTCCGCCTCGACATGTGACCGCAGCCGGGCCCGGGCCTTCAACAGCTCGACCCGATCGAAGTCAGACAGCGAACCCCGGTCGACCGACTCCAGCATCCGGGCCAACTCCGAACCTGGAGTGAGTTCGGTCATCTTCTCGGGGAGACTCGAGACCGGCGATACCAGGACTTCGAACATATGTTCGAGACTACCGGGTGGCCAAGACAGATTCCAGACCCTCGGGCGTGCGATTCGGTCCTCTCTTTTTGAGCCAAGGCCCCCCCGATATTCACCTGACTCGTCGGCCGTCGATTCCTAACCTGCCCGGGCTGTCGTTTTCGATTATGCGGACGGAATCTGTCCGCATTGATACGTAGTTTCACCTAGTCCTGGGGAATGCGACTGGCGCGCGATGAGTTCCGGACTCTCGTGACGTCTGATCTGGGACACCCAGGTCCGAACGATGAGGAGAATGAATGAGAAACATGATCGAGGCGACCGGCCTGGTCAAGCGGTACAAGACCGTGACCGCCCTGGACGGGCTCGACCTCGTTGTACCCGAGGGGATAGTGATGGGTCTGCTCGGCCCCAACGGGGCGGGCAAGACCACTGCCGTCTCCATCCTCTCGACCCTGCTCGAGCCGGATGAGGGAACCGCCATCGTCGCCGGTGCCAACGTGCGGACCGACCCCAAGTCGGTGCGCCGTCTGATCGGGCTCTCCGGGCAGTATGCCGCGGTCGACGAGCACCTCACCGGGTTCGAGAACCTGGACATGATCGGGCGCCTCTACCACCTGGGTCGGGCGACGGCGCGGGTCCGAGCCCGTGAGCTCCTGGACCGATTCGACCTGACCGAGGCCGGCGACCGCCCGGTGAAGACCTACTCGGGCGGCATGCGCCGCCGTCTCGACCTGGCCGGGGCATTGGTGGCCGAGCCACCGGTCCTGTTCCTCGACGAGCCGTCGTCCGGACTCGACCCCCGGAGCAGGGTCGACCTGTGGGACGTGATCCGGGAACTGGTGGGCAAGGGCACGACCCTCCTCCTCACCACTCAGTACCTGGAAGAGGCCGACCAACTCGCCGACGACATCGTCGTGATCGACCACGGACGCGAGATCGCCCACGGGACTTCCGACCAGCTCAAGACCCAGGTGGGTGGCGAGCGAATCGAGGTCACCGTGACCGAGGCCGACCAGGTGGCCACCGCCAAGGAGGTCCTCGCCGGGTTTGCCGTCGGAGACATCCACATCGACCACCACAGCCGCGGGCTCACCGCCCCGATCAGTGGTGGGGCGACGACCCTGACCCAGGCGCTGCGCGACCTGGACACCCGAGGGGTGATGGTCCAGGACGTAGGTCTGCGTCGACCGACCTTGGACGATGTCTTCCTCGCCCTCACCGGTCACGTCGCCGAGGCCGAGCCGAATGGTGGCGAGCAGCGAGACGAGACCCCGGAGCTGGAGGAGGCCCGCCGATGAGCCAGATACTGACCGCAATCGCCGATGGCCACGTGGTGGCCAAGCGCAATGTCATCAAGATCAAGCGGGTGCCTGAGATCCTGGTCTTCGTCCTGCTCTCGCCGATCATGTTCGTGCTGCTGTTCGCCTACGTGTTCGGCGGGGCGATCGACGTCGCAGGCAGCTCGTACCGCGAGTTCCTCATCGCCGGGATCCTCGCCCAGACCGTGATCTTCGGAGCCACCTTCACCGGTGCCGGGCTGGCCGACGACATGCAAAAGGGGATCATCGACCGTTTTCGGTCGCTCCCCATGTCGAGATCGGCGGTGCTGGTGGGCAGGACGGCGAGCGACATCATCTACAACGCCCTCTCCATCACCATCATGGCCCTCACCGGGCTGGTGGTCGGCTGGGGGATCAGGACGTCGGTGGCGGAGGCAGCACTCGGCTTCGGCCTGCTCCTTCTCTTCGCCTATGCCTTCTCCTGGGTGATGGCTTTCGTCGGGCTGCTGGTTCCCAGCGTGGAGGTGATCAACAACGCCTCGTTCATGGTGATCTTCCCGCTCACCTTCGTGGCCAACACCTTCGTGCCTCTGGAGACGATGCCCGCCGCCGTGCGGACGTTCGCCGAATGGAACCCGTTGTCGGCGGTGACCCAGTCCGCCCGTGAGCTATGCGTGAACATCCCGCCGGGGACTCCCGAACCGACGGCCTGGCCACTGCAGAACCCGGTGCTCTACACCCTGATCTGGGTGGTGATCATCATCGCCATATTCGCACCGCTCTCTGTGCGTCAGTACAAGCGGGCCGCCCGCCGCTGACCACCGAAAGGGCTTCCTCTCTGTCAGCCCGGCATCCGTCCGCCGGGCCGACAGAGAGGCCCCCTCGGTAGCCTTGGTTGGTGGAAACCGGGCAGAGCACCGCCGAGATCATCCTGGCCGCAATCACCGAGGCGGTTACCCCGGGCAACTCACTGAAAGACGTTCTGACCAGGCTGGCGGAGACCGCCAAAACCATCTCGGGCGCCTCTTACGCCGCCATCGGCATCCCCGAAGCCGACGGTGACGCCTTCTCCGCGTTCATCCATGTCGGGATGAGCGACGACCTGGTGGCGGAGATGGGGCCACTCCCCCGCACCCACGGATTGCTCGACGCGATGCTCCACGACCCGGAGCCGGTGCGGATGCCCGATATCAAGAAGGACCCCAGGTTCCGGGGTTGGTGGCCCAAGGCCCACCCCCAGATGAGCTCCTTCCTCGGTGTCCCCATCGTGGGTCAGGGCGAGGTGGTCGGCGCCTTCTACCTGACCGACAAGATCGGTGCGGACGGGTTCGGGGACGAGGACGAGGCCAACATCTCGCTGCTCGCCTCTCATGCCGCCGCCGCCATCGAGGCTGCGGCCAGGTTCGAGGACTCCCGCACCCTTGCCTTGGCCGAGGAGCGGGAGCGGATGGCGAGGGAGCTACACGATGCCCTCAACCAGTCCCTGTTCAGCCTTTCCCTCACCGCCCGGGCCGCATCGAGGCACCTGGCAACCGACCCGGAGCGGACCGCGCAGGAACTGGGCGAAATCGCCACCCTGTCCCGACAGGCGATGGCCGAGCTCCGCACTGTGGTGGAAGGGCTGCGCACACCCGATGTCGATCGTGACGGTCTGGTCCTTGCGATAAGAAGCCTCGCCCAGCTGATGAGCCGGGTCCACCAAATCGACGTCGAGGTTGTCGCCGACGGCGATCCCGGGCTGGAAGGGAGGGTGGAGCACGAGGTCTTCCGAATCGTCCAGGAGGCGCTGACCAATGCGGTCCGGCATGCACAGGCGGCGAGCGTCACCGTCTCGGTGCTGAGCGACGAAGATCTCGAGGTGGTCGTCGACGACGACGGGATCGGCTTCGATCCGGAGGCACAGGGCAGCCGGGGGCGGCGACTCGGGCTCACCTCGATGCGGGACCGAGCGTCGTCTTTGGGAGGAAGCCTCCTCATCACCTCCGCCCCGGGGAGGGGGACAACCGTGCGTCTCGAGGTCCCACTGTGAGCGACCCGGTCCGGGTGATGATCGTCGACGACCACCCGGTGGTCCGTCGCGGTCTGCGCGCATTTCTCGAGACCCAGCCCGGGATGATGGTGGTCGGCGAAGCCGGTGACGGGAGGGAGGCGATGCGGGAGCTGGCCACCGGCCAGCCCGACCTGGTCCTCCTCGACCTCCATCTCCCCGACACGCCGGGATCGGAGCTGATCCCGGAGATGAGACGGTGGAACCCGAAAGTCAAGGTGCTGGTGCTGACCGGGTTCGCCGCCCGGCACGAGGTGGTGCCGGCGATCCGGGCCGGGGCCGACGGTTATCTGCTCAAGGACACCGACCCGGATCAGCTCGCCGATGCGATCCGGGAGCTGGCCGACGGGCGCACCGTCTACGCCCAGGAGGCGGCGGCCGCCCTGTCTGCCTACGTCTCCGGTGGCGACCCATCCGAGGCGCTCTCCGGGTTGACCGCCCGGGAGCGGGAGGTCCTGGCCGGTCTGGGCCAGGGATGGTCCAACGCCCGTCTCGCCGAAGAGCTCTTCGTCTCCGAGAAGACGGTCAAGACCCATGTCTCGGCCGTCTTGAGGAAACTCGGGCTCAACGACCGCACCCAGGCCGCCCTGTTTGCGGTGAAGAGCGGTCTCATCGACACCTGAAGCTCTAGGTCTGGAGACGGAGACCGAATCCGACCGCCGCCCGATGACCCCGGCGCGCTCTCTTCGTACTTTGACGAGATGAGCACCGCCATCATCACCGGGGCATCCCGAGGACTCGGTCGCGCCCTGGCCATCGAGCTGGCCCGAGCCGGCTGGGACCTGGTCATCGAAGCCCGCGGTCATGGCGATCTGGATGCCGCCGCGGCCGACATCGCCGGCTCCGGGCCAGGGGAGGTCGAGGCGATCCCGGGGGACGTGACCGACGGCGGGCATGACCGACAACTGGTCGAGGCGGCTGCCGCCCGTGGCGGCTTCTCGCTTCTGGTCAACAACGCCAGCACGCTCGGGCCGAGCCCGCTGCCGCCGCTGGCCGACTATCCCCCCGGGGCCCTCTCCGAGTTGTTCGAGGTCAATGTGGTCGCCCCGCTCCGTCTCATCCAGCTCTCGCTGCCCCATTTGCGGCAGACCCAGGGCACCGTGATCAACGTCACCTCGGATGCCGCCGTCGACGCCTACCCGGGCTGGGGCGGTTACGGGGCGTCGAAGGCGGCCCTGGAGCAGATCTCCAACGTCCTCGCCGCCGAGGAGACCGGGGTCCGCGTCTACTGGCTCGATCCCGGCGACATGAACACGAGAATGCATCAGGCTGCCTTCCCCGGTGAGGACATATCGGATCGGGCCGCGCCGGAAGACCGAGCTCCCGCACTGGCCCATCTGGTGGCGAGCGGGCTTCCCAGTGGCCGCTACGTCGCCGAGCATCTCCTCTCCGGGATGGTGGGCACATGACCAGCCCGGCCTTGCTCCGACCGGTCGATGTCCTCGACGGCTTCACCCTGCCTTCCGAGCTGGAGGCGTCCCGGCCCCCCGAGACCAGGGGGGTGCCCAGAGACCAGGTGCGGCTCATGGTCTCCGACGAAGACGGGATCAGGCATCGCCGGTTCCATCATCTTCCCTCTGAGCTGCGGCCCGGGGATCTGCTGGTGGTGAACGTCTCGGCCACCCTGCCCGCCTCGGTGGTGGTCGACCCCGACCTGGTGATCCACTTCTCAACCGCCCTGCCCGGCGGGCTCCACATCGTCGAGATGAGGAGGCTGTCCGGTGCCACCTCGCTTCCTCACCAACTCCTTCGGCCCTCCCGGGTGTTGTTGCCCGGCGGTGGCATCGTCGAGCTTCTCGCCCCGTACCCGGCCGACTCGGCGAGCCGACGTCTCTGGACCGCCCGGCTCGACCTGGGTCGGCCGCTCGACGAGTATCTGGCCACCTGGGGCCGGCCGATCAGATACCGCCACACCGACAGCCCCTATCCGCTCGACGCCTATCAGACCGTGTTCGCCAGGGTCCCCGGCTCGGCCGAGATGCCCAGCGCGGGACGGCCTTTCACCGACCGTCTCGTCACCTCGCTGGTCGCCTCGGGGGTCTCCATCGCTCCCCTCACTCTCCACACCGGGGTCTCTTCACTGGAGACAGGAGAGGCCCCGTACCCGGAGTGGTTCCAGGTCCCGGAGACGACGGCGGGATTGGTCAACCAGACCCGGGCCGGCGGGGGCCGGGTGGTCGCGGTGGGCACCACCGTGGTCCGCGCCCTGGAGACGACCGCCGACTCGAACGGCCGCTCCCATCCCGGCCAGACCTGGACCGAACTGGTGATCGGGCCCGATCACCGGCTCCGCGTCGTCGACGGGTTGATCACCGGCTGGCACGAGCCGGCGTCGTCCCACCTCGACCTGCTCCAGTCGGTTGGCGGGCGGTCCC
>DATHUL010000117.1:0-1784 GCA_035462285.1 Acidimicrobiia bacterium | reverse complement strand
CGCCAACGGCTGGCTGATGCAGTTCCAGGCGGACATGCTGGGCGTGCCCGTCGTCGTTCCGGAGATCACCGAGACCACCGCCCTGGGCGCGGCCTACGGCGCCGGTCTCGCCGCCGGGCTCTGGTCGGACCTGGGCGAGATAAGGGATCTCTGGGCAGAGGATGCTCGCTGGACGCCGACCATGGGCGTCGAGGAGCGGGAGCGTCTTCACAACCGCTGGGGTGAGGCGGTGCGGCGCTCGCTCGACTGGGCGTGATTCCAGGATCGGGCCGTCTTCTGGTGGAATGCCCACCATGTTCGACGGATTCGAGACGGTGACCATCGATGTCGGCGAGATCCGGGTCCGGGCCCGGATCGGCGGGGAGGGCCCGCCCCTCCTCCTCCTCCACGGCAATCCGCAGACCCACGTCATGTGGCATCGGGTCGCCCCTCTGCTCGCCGACGAGTTCACCATCGTGGCCCCGGACCTGCGTGGCTATGGGATGACCTCGAAGCCGTCTTCTACCCCCGGGCACTACCCCTACTCGAAGCGGGTCATGGCCGAGGATCAGATCGGGCTGATGACGGCGCTGGGCCACCGCCGCTTCTCCGTCGCCGGTCACGACCGGGGTGGCCGGGTGGGCTACCGGCTCGCCATCGATCATCCCGAAGTGGTGGAGAGACTGGCCGTTCTCGACATCGTCCCCACCGGCGAGGCCTTCTCACGTGGTGGTCGCGAGTTCGGTCTCAGCCTCTACCACTGGTTCTTCCTGGCTCAGCCCGCCCCCTTGCCCGAAAAGCTGATCGGGGCCGATCCGGAGTGGTTCTGGCGCTGGCACACCACCCGGGGCCCCGAGACCGGCTTCTTCGACCCCGAGGCGTTGGACGACTACCTGGCCTGTTTCTCTGATCCGGAGACGATCCGGGGAATGTGCGAGGACTATCGGGCCGGGGCCACCGTCGACTTCGAGCACGATCTAGCCGACATGGAGACGGGGGGGAAGATCGGGTGCCCTACGCTGGTGCTTTGGGGGGCGAGAGCAAAGCTGGGCGAGTGGTACGACATGATCGACGTGTGGAGTGCCTGGGCCGACGACGTCAAGGGCCGCTCTCTTCCCTGCGGGCACTATTTGGCCGAGGAGGCTCCGTCGGAGACGGCCGCCGAGTTGCTCGCCTTCTTCTCAGACTGAGGGCCGCGAATAAGATCGAAGCGCTGAGTTGAGGAGGATGCGATCTCGACGCCCGACATCCTGGCCCTGTCCAGGATCCTTCTGGTGCCTTTCATCATGTCGTTCACCCGATCGGATCGGATCGAGAACGCCCTGCTCATCGCGGCCAGTCTCTTCGCCGTCGCCGCCTTCACCGACTTCCTCGACGGTTATCTGGCCCGCCGCACCAGCGGCGGGACCATGCTCGGCGCCTTTCTCGACACCACCGCCGACAAGATCCTGATAACGGGGACTCTCCTCGCCCTCGTCTCCATCGACCGGGTCTCGATCTGGCCCGCCTCGATCATCATCTTTCGCGAGTTCCTGGTGATGGCACTGCGCGGCGCGGTGGCGACCCAGGGCGGGCTGATCGCCCCCTCCACCTGGGGGAAGATCAAGTTCGGCACCCAGTTCCTCGCCATCTTCCTCGCCTTCTTCAGACTCCCCGATCGCTGGGGCTTGTGGTACCTGGACCAGTGGGAGATGCTGCTCGCCGTGATCGCCACGGTCGGGTCGGCCTGGGGCTACATCTCGGCGTTCTGGCACACGGTCCGCTCGGAGCCGACGCGCGCCCGAACGTGAAGGTGGCACTGACCG
>DATHUL010000116.1:0-2575 GCA_035462285.1 Acidimicrobiia bacterium | reverse complement strand
AAGGTGATCCGCTCGGTGATGGAGAGCGACCCGTCCGAATTGACCACGATGTCGACTTCGGCGTCGGAGAGCCAATACGACTTGGCGAATGCGGCCGTCGCCGGGGCGACGACGAGCAGGAAGACGATCAGGGCTCGAGCGAGACGACCCAACTCAGAAGTCGACGGTCGGAGCCTCGACCGCCTCGGGGCCGGCTTCGAAGAACTCCCGGGTCTTGAACCCGGTCATGGCCGCAACGATGTTGGTCGGGATCTGCTGGACCCGGTTGTTGTACGTGAGCACGCTGTCGTTGTAGATCTGACGGGAGACCGCGATCCGGTTCTCGGTCTCGGCCAACTCGTTCTGCAGGTTCTGGAAGTTCTCCGATGCTCGGAGCTCGGGATACGCCTCGGCCACGGCGAACAGCTGGCGCAACGCCTGGGTGAGGAAGTTCTCGGCCTGGGCCTGCTCGGCCGGGCCGGTGGCCGCCTGGGCGGCACTCCTGGCCTGGGTGACACGCTCGAATGTCTCCCGCTCGTGGGAGGCATAGCCCTTGACCGTCTCGACCAGGTTGGGGATGAGGTCGTAGCGCCGCTTGAGCTGGACCTCGATCTGCGCCCAGGAGTTGTCGACACGATTACGAGCCTGGACCAGCCCGTTGTAGATGACCACGAACAACAGGACCAGGACGGCCAGCACGACCAGGACGATGACGAGGGTGCTATCCATGGGCGGGGAGTCTAGAGGGGAGACCATGCCGTCCGCAGAGCTGTCGTCATCGGGCAGAATGGCGCGATGACCTCGGAGGGCCGGTTCGCCGCAGTCATCACCTGCATGGACGGGCGGATTCAGACCAGAACCCTGGATCAGGTGATGACACGACTCGGGGTCCGCTTCGTGGACAACATCACCTCAACCGGGGCGGTGCAGCATCTAGACGGCGCGGTGACTGCGACCGGCGAGGGTCTGCTCCGCAGTCTGGCCGTCTCGGTCGAGGCTCACGGGACCACCCAGGTGGCGCTGGTCGCCCACACCCAGTGCGCGGGCAACCCGGTGGCCGACAGCAAGCAGAAGGAACAGCTGCGCAAAGCGACGGTGGTCGTATCGGAGCGGTTCCCCGACCTCGAGGTGATCGCCCTCTTCTACGACCCGAAGATCGGCTTCGAGAGAATCGGCTAAGTTCGGGGGCGATCCCCGAAAGGAAGCTCGTGACCCACAGCGCACTGTCCGACACCCTGACCAGCCTGCTCGGCCTGGAGCATGCCCCGATCGCCATCACCTTTCACGACGAACTGCCCGACGACGGGGTGCCCCGGTTCGACGAGCCGATGTCAGAGCCGACCGAGGACGGGCGCAGCGGGCGTGCCGCCGCTCCCTGCGTGTTCTGGATGCATGCCGATCAGCGGACCTTCGACACTCTGGCCGAAGACCATGGCAACTGCTCGGTTGGCCGGTTCACCCACGGCTTCGCCGAGGCCGCCGACATCCTGGACAAGAGCGATGTGGCCGCCCTGCTCGACGTGGGATGGGTGACCATGGAGGCATTCGCCGGGGTGGCCGCCATGGCTCGCCGCCCCAAGGGGGTGCGTTACGGACCCCTGGCCCAGGTCAGCTCGGATCCGGATCTGGTACTGCTCCGGGTGAGCCCGCGCCAGATGATGGAGATCAACGACGCGGTCGAGGTCGACTGGTCGGGCAAACCGCAGTGCCAGATCCTGCCCAAGGCGGCGGAGCAGGGTGTGATCGCGGTCTCGATGGGCTGTGCCCTCTCCCGGGCCAGGACCGGGATGGGAGACGACGAGCTGACGGTGGCGGTGCCTGGGCACAGGGTCGCCGAGTTGGTCGCCGCGCTACAGCCGGTCACCACCGCCGACGCCGCCGTGGTCGGCTACGCCATGGCCGACCTGGCCCGGTTCTGAGGCTGCCCGCGGGAACGTCAGGGCGACCTGGCCCGGCGGGGCGTTACGTCTCTACGGATGCCTTAAATCCGTGATCCGTTGAGTTCTCGCCGCGCCGACCGGGTCGGCCGACGCTCAGAAGGGCGGCGCCGGCCAGACCGGCGGCCAGACCCGACAGCGCCGGCACCGGCCACGACATGGGCTCGACCGGCACGGTGACTCGAGACTGTTCGCTGCCTTCCTTTGAGCTGCGCAACTCCTCTATGCCCGACCTGAGCGACGCCTGCGCCGCACTCAAGCTCGCCAGGGCCGCGGTGTGGCGTTCCAGAGCCTCGGTCACCGCCTGGTCTCCCTCGGTCGCCGCCGCCCGGATCGAATCGATGTCGAGCCCTGCCGACATGGGCTGAGGTACGGCCTCCCCGACGATCAAGACCCCTGACATCCCCTCGCCATTGGCCGACCCATGAAGCGTGCAGAACACCTCGAAGACTCCGGGCTGGTCGAAGGTGAGCTCGAAGGTCTCACCGGGCTGAAGCTCGTCGCTGGTGAACGATCCGTCCACCGCGGTGATGGTGTGCGGGAGCGCACCATCGTTGCTCACCACGATCGGCGAGCCGGTCGGCGCGAAGTGGGCGGTTCCGCTGAAGCACGAGTCCAGCATGGAGATCGTCGTGCCTTCGGAGAACCCGGGACAGAAC
>DATHUL010000115.1:0-2622 GCA_035462285.1 Acidimicrobiia bacterium | reverse complement strand
ACCCGGCGGCCCGCTCGTCGCCGGTGATCGAGCCTTCGGGCCAGGCGATCAGGGCCAGCCTCCGGTGACCCTGCCCGATCAGATGCTCGGCCACCGCCCGGGTCCCGGCCCGACCGTCGACATCGACCCAGGAGTGGAGGTCGGCCAGGTCGGTGCGCCCGAAGCTGACCACCGGGATGGCTGCATCCAACAGGACCTGGACCCGTTCGTCGTCGTGGACGGTGCTGGAGACGATGAACCCGTCCACTGCGCCGCGGCGGACTATCTCCCGGTATGAGTCGGCCTCGCTCTGCCCCCGGTGAGGGGTGAAGAGGAGGATGTCCATGTCCGAGTCCGAGGCGCGCTCGGTGAGCTGATGGAGAAAGGTGTCGAGGGCGAAGCGCTCCTTGCCGTCGGGGATGCAGTAGCCGATGGTGAAGCTGCGTCCCTGGGGCAGGGATCGGGCGGCCCGGTTGGGCCGGTAGCCGAGTTGGTCGATGGCCTCGGTGACCCGTCGCCTGGTCTCCTCGGCCACCCGGTCCGGGGCGTTGAGGACGTTGGACACGGTCGCCACCGATACCCCGGCGACCCGGCTCACATCCCTGATCGTGGTTCGAGAGCTCAATTGAAACGTTTCAAGACCAAGTTGAAACGTTTTTACAGGGCGTTCCTCATGGTGTCAACCCTTCCGTCCCCCTCTCGCCCCACAACCTCGATCACCATGGGCATCGGCCCGATCAGCCGGTGGGGACGGGACCGCCTGACTCGACAGGAGGCGGGGCGGTGGCCCCGGGCTCGACGCTCCCGATGTCGAGACGGAACGGCGGGTACTCGTCCCGCATCAGTGCCGCATAGGCCGCCACCCGGAACACCCATCGATGCAAACCCACGATCAGGTCGAACAGACCCTGGGGGTAGCGGGCGGTGAAGAGCAGGATCAGACCGGCGATCAGGACCAGGATGCTGATCAGTCCACCCCCGGATCTGAGCACGGCATCCCCGTCATCCCCGATATCGGTGGTCCACCACACCAGCCCGCTGGTGAACACCCCGACGATCAGGTAGTGGGGGATGGCGAGCAGCCACCACTTGACCAGGACCAGGCCGCGGGACAACTGCTCCGGGTAACGGACGTCGAGCCGGGCCGGGTAGTCGGCTTCGGCCAGCGTGAACGGTGGGTAGCGGTCGGTCCCGAGGACCCCGTATGAGTAGAACGAGACCCGCCACGACCATCGCATCACCCCGACGTTGAAGTCGAAGATCGCCCGGGGGTAGCGACCGGTGAAGAGGATGGCGAAGCCGGCCACGATGGTGAGCAGGAGGAAGGCGGTCCAGAGAAAGGCGAGCAACACTAAATGGGGCAGGGCCAACAACCACTTGACGAGCCACTGCCACCGGCTCAGCCCGGGGTCGAGGTGCCCCTCGACCAGCACCGGGTAGGGACCGAAGCCCGCCGTCGCCCCCGGCGCGGCCATTGGCGCCGGGGCCACCCCGGTGCGACGGACCGCCAGCACCAGGAGGACGGCCGCGATCGCTCCGACGATGAGGCCGAGGATGATCAGCCCGACCGCGAGCGGGATCAGGATCCCGATCCTCGCCCCGGCGCTCACATCCACCGAGACGTCCGGGGATCCGTCGGCGTTCATGATCACGCCGATCCAGTCACCTGCCTCCACCTCCCAGGTCAGGGTCTGGGCGCCGTCCCCTTCGGCGGTGGCCACCCAGAAGTCCTGGTCACCGGGCGGGCCGGTCGGAGGCCCACCTTCCACGGTCCGGTAACTGACCTCGTCGAAGAAGCTGCCGATGCGGGTCACCTCGGCGTAGCCGACACCGGAGAGGTAGGCCTCCACGTCGTCCTGGTCGCCGAGACCGACGAACACCGGCGCGTCCCTGCCCGGCTCGACCTCGATCCGGATGGTGGCCAGCTGGGAGGAGGGGAACCAGTCGGCAGGGCGGGCAGACAGGTCGACCTCTGTGGTGGTCAATGCGTAGGTGTCGCTGGACAGACCGACGCTGGGCGACGTGAAGAAGCCGTCGGCGCTCCGTTGCGTCCCGAAAGCCCAGAGCAGGGTGCCTCCCGCGGCGAGCAGGCCTACGGCGAGCAGTCCGCACAGCGCTCCGATCACGGCCATGACGATCTTCCCCGGGCTCATGATGCTCTCCTCGATGTTGGGGGCAGGCCAACGAGCCTAGGCCGAACGTCGAGCGTGGTGCGGACGGCGACGACGCCGGCTGGATCAGCTCCCGTTTTGCCACCCAGGGGGCCAGCTCACATCCGCGCTAGTAGGGATGCGCGGGTCTGCAGTGACTCCTCTTCCCCGACATGAGGTGGTGGCGATCGACTAGATTTTGCGTGCGGGAAGCTTCGAGCGGGGAATGGGAGGTAGGCATATGCCCGAATGGATCGGAAGCGTCCTTTTCTTGGGAGCAGTTGGTCTTTCCGGATCCAAGATCGCCGAGGACTTCGGGGATCGGGGACTGCGCGGGTACGCCATGCTCATGGTGGTGCTTGCCATCTACGCCGCCGCGGTTGCCATCGCCTTCGCGTGAATCCCCGGGGGGACGACCCCCCTGGAACCCCCCGCCCCAAACAAGGTCACGCGACCACTCTGAACCGGGTACGCGCTACCAACACCCGAATCA
>DATHUL010000114.1:0-15127 GCA_035462285.1 Acidimicrobiia bacterium | reverse complement strand
GCGCTCGGCATCGTCGTGCTAACCGCACTGGTGGCCATGCCCACCGCCGCTCGAGCCGGCGACGATGACTACCCATACACCGGCTCCATCCCCGACCGGACAGGCGCCGAGTACAACCAACTGTTCACCGACTCCCTGAGGACTCTGCCCGGGCTCAGAGAGGTCTCGAGCAAGCAGCTCTACATCTTCGGGTCCAGCCGCGACGATCTGATCTACGACGTCCAGTTTTCCCGTGGCTACCAACTCCGGCCGGAGGCCGACCCGGGCCGTCTCGTCGGTAAAGGCACACTGGCAATGCAGCCCGAAGTGGCCAAGGCCTGGTCGGCCTTGCGTGCGGAAGCAGCCCGTCACGGATTGCGCCTGTCGGTGACGTCGGCCTTCAGGTCCGTCGACCTGCAACGCTCGATCGCCCGCAACAGGTACGGACACGCCAACACCTGGTCCAAGGTCGACGCAGTCGCCAAGTGGATCTCGGTGCCCGGCACCTCGAAACACCACAGCGGATACACGCTCGACATCGTCTACGCCGGTCGCAAGCTCCAGTCGCACGACTCCGCATACCGTTGGCTGGCCGCCGACAACTACGCGGTCGCCAAGTCCTATGGGTTCATTCCCTCATACCCGCCCGACGGCGGCAAGCAGGGCCCGAATCCGGAGCCGTGGGAGTGGAACTGGATCGGCATCGACAATCTCCTGTGCGGAAGCGGCGCAGAGACGTCGAAGGATGGCACCTTCTGTGATGACGACGGCTCGGTCTTCGAGAGCTCGATCGAGTGGCTGGTGTCAGAAGGGATCACCGAAGGATGCAATCCGCCTACCAACGACCGATTCTGCCCCAACGACAACGTCACCCGGGGACAGCTGGCAGCCTTCCTGGTCCGAGCCCTCGACTACAGCGACCAGGGCCAGAGTGACCTGTTCGTAGACGACAACAACAGCCCCTTCGAAGCGGCTATCAACAAACTCGGAACGGCCGGACTCACTCGAGGGTGCAACCCGCCGGCCAACGACCGCTTCTGCCCCAACCGCGACGTGACCCGAGAAGAACTAGCAGCCTTCCTGGTCCGGGCCATCGGTTATGCCGAGACAGACGGCGGCGATCTGTTCGTAGACGACAACGACAGCCCTTTCGAGAACGCCATCAACAGACTCGGTTCAGCCGGAATCACCAAGGGATGCAACCCACCTGACAACGACCGGTATTGCCCCAACGACTACGTCACCCGGGGCCAGATGGCGGCATTCCTGCGTCGCGCCTTCGGCTGAGCCGAGGACTCAGTCGAAGCAGAACGTCCGGAGACGGAGCGAGTTTCGAAAGCTCCGAGCACTTGCTGGGCGGTGGCCCCGCTCTCGAAGTAGACGGTGATGCTGTACACACCCTGCGGCTGACATACAGCCTCCGCGGCTCTTGCTGGGTGTTCTCCCAGGTCGGTGACTTGTGGGCCCAGGAAGACTTGAACTTCCGACCTCATCCTTATCAGGGATGCGCTCTAACCGGGCTGAGCTATGGGCCCCTTGGGACGGTAAAGGATACAAGTCACCGTGGATCTTCGGGAAACTCGGCGCTTCGAGCTCGTAGGCTCGCCACCACTCGTCCGAGGGGGGTTGACAGGGTGGATGGGGTCTGGCATAGTTCGGTCGATCGACCGAACACCAACCAGGAGAACCCGTTGACCGTCGAGCCCAAGACCAGAGCGAGCATCCTCGACGCCGGCAAGCAGGCCCTGCTCGACGCTGGATACTCCGGGTTGTCGACCAGGAAGATCGCCGAAGCCGCCGGGGTCCCACTCAGCCAGATCCACTACCACTTCGGGTCGAAGCAGGGTCTGGTCCTCGCCGTCCTCGAAGAGGAGAACCGCAAGCTGCTCAAGCGCCAGCAGACCATGTACTCCCAGGAGATGCCGTTGTGGAAGCAATGGGAGCAGGCCTGTGATGACCTGGAGGACGACCTCGAGTCGGGATATGTCAGGGTGCTCCAGGAGCTGATGGCGGCGGGGTGGGCCAACCCCGAGATCGGGGTCGCGGTCAAGGACATGCTGCGCAACTGGTACGTCCTGCTCGCCGACGTGGCCGACCGGGCCTCGGAGCGGATCGGCGGGCTCGGACCGTTCACCCCCTCCGAGGCCGGGTTCGTCGCCGGCGTACCCTTCCTCGGCGCCGAGGCGATGATCCTCCTCGGCTTCACCGAAGAGGAAGTCCCGATCAGGTCGGCCTTGCGCAAGTTCGGCGAAGTGCTGCGCGCCCTCGAGGAAGCCTCGTGAGAGCGGCCGAGCCCGATCGGGCCGGGCATGTGGAGAGGGAGGGGGTCCGTCTCGGCTACGAGGTGTTCGGCCACGGCGATCCGACCATCCTCCTCCTTCCTACCTGGACCATCATCCACTCCCGGTTCTGGAAGATGCAGGTGCCCTACCTGGCCCGCCGCTATCAGGTGATCACCTTCGACGGCCCGGGCAACGGCCGATCCGACCGGGTCACCGACCCGACCCGCTACTCGGCCGAGTCCTACGCCGCCGATGCGGTGGCGGTGCTCGACGTCTGTGACGTGGAGCGGGCGGTCGTGGTCGGCCTGTCCCTGGGCGGCCAGTACGCGACCAGGCTCGCCGCCCTCCACCCCGAGCGGGTGCTCGGCCTCGCCCTGATCGGCCCGGCGATGGGTCTGGCCGGCCCCGACCCGGAGCGGGCCGGCATCTTCGACAAATTCCATCTGCCCTATCCCGAGGACCCCCAGGGCTGGGACAAGTACAACCTGGCCTACTGGCACGACCACTACCAGGACTTCGCCGAGTTCTTCTTCGGCCGGGTCTTCACCGAGAGACACTCGACCAAGCCGATCGAAGACGCGGTGGGATGGGCACTGGAGGGAGGGCCGGCCATGCTCGAGGCGGAGGACGCCCGGCCCGAGCCCGAGGTGCCCGACACCGAGATCTTCGCCAAGATCGACTGCCCGGTCCTGGTCATCCACGGGACCAAGGACCGGATCCAGCCGCACCGTGTCGGCGAGGAGGCGGCCCGGCTCTCCTCGGGCACCCTGGTCTCGATGATCGGATCGGGTCATATGCCCAACGTAAGGGACCCGGTCAAGGTCAACCTGGTGCTCCGGGACTTCGTGGAGCGGCTGGGCCGATGAAGGCGCGCTACCCCGAGCGGGAAGGCTTGGTCGAGCGCGACGGGATCGAGGTCCACTTCGAGGTGTACGGAACCGGCGAGCCGACCCTGTTCCTGGTCCCCCCTTCGCCGATCACCCACTCCAGGATCTGGAAAGGACTGATCCCGCACCTGGCCCGTCACTACCGGGTGGTGACCATCGACGGGCGGGGCAACGGTCGATCGGGCCGGCCCAGTGAGCGTGAGGCGCACAGCCAGGAGGCCATTCTCGGCGACCTGGTGGCGGTGCTCGACGCCTCGGACACAGCCAGCGCGGTGGTGGTGGCCCACTGTCACGCCTGCTGGTGGGCGGTCGCCCTCGCCGCCGCCCATCCGGAGCGGGTCGAGGCGCTGGTCGCCATCGAGCCCGGGGTTCCCTATCTGGGCCGCCCCCAGCCGCACTGGGTTGAGACCGCCCCCCATTGGGACGAGGTCCTCGACGACCCCCAGGGGTGGGAGCTGAACAACCGGCACGCCTATGTCACCAGGCACCGGGATTGGGTCGAGTTCTTCTTCGCCGAGCAACTGGTCGAGGCCCACTCCACCAAGCAGTTCGAGGACGCGGTGAGCTGGGCCCTGGAGTCGAGCGGAGAAGTGCTCGCCGCCGGGGAGGAAGGCTTCGAGATCGGTTTCCCCGATCGGGAGACCGTCGAGGACATGTGCCGGTCACTCGACCTGCCCACTCTCACCATCCACGGTGAGCTCGATGTCTGCCAGCACGTGGAGCGGGGCCGGGAGTTCGCCCGGATCACCGGCGGCGACCTCCTCGTCCTGGAGGGGGCGTGTCATCTCACCCCGGCCCGGGAGCCGGTCGAGGTCAACCGGGCCATCCGTCATTTCGTCGACGAGATCAAGGGAGTGTCAATGCCGGTTCAGTCGTGGGCCCGGGGGATGAGCCGCCGCAGGAGGGCCCTGTTCCTGTCATCGCCGATCGGTCTCGGCCACGCCCGGCGAGACCTGTCCGTCGCCCAGGAGTTGCGCAAGATCGAGCCCGACCTCGAGATCGAATGGCTGGCCCAGCACCCGGTCACCACCGTTCTCGCCGACGCCGGGGAGACGATCCACCCGGCCAGCGAATGGCTCGCCTCCGAGTCGGGCCACATCGCCTCGGAGGCAGCCGGGCACGAGCTGCACTGCTTCCAGGCGCTGCGTCGTATGGACGAGATCCTGGTCGCCAACTTCATGGTGTTCCAGGAGGTGGTCGAGGAGGGGCGCTACGACCTGGTGATTGGGGACGAGGCCTGGGACGTCGACTACTACTGGCATGAGAACCCCGAGCTGAAGCGGGGCTCGAACGTGTGGCTGACCGATTTCGTCGGCTACCTCCCCATGCCCGACGGAGGCGACCACGAGGCGTTCCTCACCGCCGATTACAACGCCGAGATGATCGAGCACATCGCCCGCTACCCCCGGATCCGGGACCGGGCCATCTTCGTCGGCAACCCCGACGACATCTATCCGGCGGTGTTCGGCCCCGACCTGCCCAAGATCCGCGACTGGACCGAGGACCATTTCTCCTTCTCCGGGTACATCACCGGGTTCGACCCGCCCGCTCCCGGTCAGGTCGAGGAGTGGAGACACGATCTGGGCTACGACCCCGAGGAGAAGGTCTGCATCGTCACCGTCGGCGGTTCCGGCGTGGGCAGCGCCCTGTTGCAGAAGGTGATCGCCGCCTATCCCCGGGCCAAGGAGTTGGTCCCCGAGTTGAGGATGGTGGCGGTGAGTGGCCCCCGCATCGAGCCGGAGAGCCTGCCCGCCCATCCCGGGCTCGAGGTTCGCGGGTACGTCGGCGACCTGTACCGGCATCTCGCCCTCTCCGACCTGGCCGTGGTCCAGGGTGGTCTGACCACCACCATGGAACTGACCGCGGCGCAGCGACCCTTCCTCTACTTCCCCCTGATCAACCACTTCGAGCAGAACTTCCATGTCCGGCACCGGCTCGACCAGTACGGGGCGGGCCGGGCCATGGACTACCGAAGCACCGATCCCGACCAGCTGGCCGAGGCGATCGTCTCCGAGGTCGGTCGGGAGGTGCGCTACCGCCACGTGGAGACCGACGGCGCCGAACGGGCCGCCCGAATCATCTCCGAGCTCATCTAGAGCAGGCGAAGAAAGGAGCAGCAAGACCAGGCAGAAAGCAACTCGCAACCCATCGGTCGGACGACCGACCTAGGACGATCTGGCCAGCCCCAGATATAGGCAGGGCGGGGTCGAGATCTAGGCATCGTCACCCGATTCGGCAATTCGAGCGGTGACATACCTTCGACCCGTTCGCGAACTGGACAGCAACCAAGCAAAGGAGAAAGTACACATGACCATGACAACACCAACCAGCCGCAACGGCGTGAACGTCGAAGGCCTGTTCGGGGCCCTGGATGCGGTGAAGGCTCAGCCCGAGGCGGCCAAGTTCCAGTTCCGCGCCAGCAACGAGTGGGTGAGCGGTACCCACAGCCGGAGCCGGATCCACGACTTCTTCGGCCTGGGCTCGGAGCAGACCCATCGCGAGGCCCGCCAATACGACGCCGATCATCCCGAGCAGCTGGTGGGGACCGATCTGGGGCCGACCCCGGTGGAGTTCCTCCTCCATGCGCTGGCGGCATGCATCACCGCCGGCATCGGCAACGTGGCCGCAGTCCGGGGGATCGAGCTGAGCCGGGTCCGCTCCACGGTGAGCGGGGACATCGACCTGGTCGGGCTGCTCGGCGTGGACACCACGGTCCGGAACGGGTACCAGTCGATCGACGTCCAGCTCGTCATCGAGGGCGACGCCGAGGCTGAGAAGCTGCGCCAGGTGGTCGAGCGGTCGATCGCCAGGTCGGCGGTCTACGACATGCTGACCAACGGCACCTCGGTCTCGGTTCGCGTCGACGTCGAATGAGGGGGCCGGAGCTTGCGGCCGGGGCCATTCCCCGGCCGCATCCGGTCCGGCGCGGTGCACCCGTGGAGCCCGACTACGACGTGATCGTGGTCGGGGCTCGGGTGGCCGGGGCCTCCACCGCCATGCTCCTGGCCAGGCAGGGTCACCGTGTGCTCCTCATCGACCGGGCCAACAGGCCCTCTGACGTGGTGTCGACCCACGCCATCCTCCGCAGCGGGGTCCTCCAGCTCACCCGTTGGGGGATCCTCGATCGGGTCATCGCCGCGGGCACTCCTCCGGTGCGTGACATCACCCTCGGGTTCGGCCCGGAGCGCCTTCCGTTCCAGGTCAGGGCGGAGCATGGTGTCGACACCCTCTACGCCCCTCGTCGTCACATCCTCGACACCATCCTGGTCGAGGCCGCCCTGGAGGCGGGGGCCGAGTTCGCCGGCGGAACCCGGATGATCGACCTGCTCCGCGACGCGGACCGCACCGTGACCGGGGTCGTGGCCAAGCGGCGGGGCGAGGAGATGACCTGGACGGCCCGGATGGTCATCGGTGCCGACGGGGTGTGGTCCCGCACCGCCGACTTGGTCGGGGCGCATGCGTACCGAAGTCACCCGGCCACCAACGCCGTGACCTATGCCTACTACCGCGACGTTGACGTCCCCGGTTACTGGTTTCAGTTCACCCCGGGGGTCAACGCCGGGATCATCCCCACCAACGACGGGATGTGCTGCGTGTTCGTCGGTCGTCACAACGATCGGATGGGCGAGTTCCGGGCCGACGCCGAGACCGAGTTCAACCGTCTTCTCGCCAAGGCGGGCCCCGACCTGGCCGAGATCGTGTCGGCCGGGTCGAGAGCGAGCCAGTTTCGGGGCACCAAAGGGCTGCCCGGCTTCATTCGGCAGCCGTGGGGCCGGGGATGGGCCCTGGTCGGCGACGCCGGCTACACCAAGGACCCGATCTCGGCCCATGGGATCAGCGACGCCCTCAGAGACGCCGAGCTGTGCGCAAGGGCGGTCGGTCGCGCCATCAGCATCCCCGATGAGGCGCAGGAGGCGATGGGCGGGTACCAGCGATTGCGGGACGGGCTGTCCCAGACCTTGTTCCGGGAGTCGGAGGCACTGGCCCGCTATGGGTGGGATGCCGAGGAGGCGTCAGACCGGATGCGGGCGATCAGTGCCGCAGTCCGAGCCGAGTGCGCGGTGCTGGCCTCGCAGTGCGAGTGGGCGGCGGACCTGGCCACGGTCTGACCGACATCGGGTGGTGAATCGCTCAGGTCACCGCACGCCAGATGGGCGGGTCCCCGTAGTCGACGACCACACCGAGCTCGTCGACCACCAGGTCGGCGGAGAACTCTCCCGAGGCATAGGTCCATCCGCCTTCGCCCTGCTTGGTGTAGGTCTGCTCCGCCGGCATGAAGACCAGCTCTGACCACTTCAGCCATCCGACCCGAGTGGTGACCGGGATCCCCCTCTTGAATCGGAGTCGCCGGATGGGGAGGGTGTTGGTTGCCGGGGTCCAGCCGAGATCGATGTCGACGCAGCCGTCGAGGTCTGGTCGATGGTCACCGTCGATCACCCACCGTCGGTCATGGCTCACCTCCACCTCGAAGAGGGTGGCCACGGCGGGGATGTCGATCCGGGCGGAACGGGTCGACCAGTCGGGCCCGGTGTCGACCACATAGTCGATCTCGACCCTGATCCCCTCGCGCCGGATCAGGGTGGTGCCGGTGAACCGGTACCCGGCCCGATGCGAGTGAAGAGTGAACCGCTCGGTGGAGTCGAGGAGGTCGCAGTCCCAGCGTCGGTCGACCAGGAGCTCGAGGTTGGCTTCGGTCATTTACGTTTCAGGGTGTCATCCATCGAAAGCGGGAGGCTCAGGCCCAGAGCGTATTGGGTGCGAGAGCCTTCATCACCGGCCGGCCCACCCCATGAGTCCCGGCCGCAAGAGCAGGGCAAGGGAACTCATCGCGCCCGATCCGGACCGATCCACGGCGTGCAAGTCGCCGACTACCGGGAGCCGACATGGCCCACTCGACCGGGTTCCGGCAGGCAAGGAGATCTCCGATGTTCTCGCTCAACTCGAAGGCGATGACACCTCGGACAGTGATCCCACTGCTGCATCGGTCAGTGGGGCCGAGCCGCCGAACAGTCCTTTGGCTGCGGTCATGGTGATGTTCATGTGGTCGCTGGCGCAGGTGGTGGCGGTCTCGACATCCCCCTCTCTCGCCGCCCTGGACATGATCCGGTGATCGCGGTTCCCATGATCCATCATCTCGGGGCGGAATCGCATGGCGGTGGTGAGAAAGGTCATGGCGCTGTCGTGGAGGACCCCGACGAAGGCGGCGAGTCGAGGACTCTGGCAGATGTCCATGAACACGCTGTGGAACTCCCGATTGAGCGGCACCCACTCCACGGGGTTGCTTGTTGCCTCCATCCGGTCGCACAGCTCGTCGAGGCCGTCCGCCAATTGGGGTGTCATCCTCGGCACCGCCAGTCTCATCACCATCGGCTCCAGTACCCGGCGCAACTCGAAGGTCTCCCAGAGTTCCTCGATGTTGGGCTGGCTGACCACCGCCCCGCGATGGGAGTCGAACCTGACCAGACCCTCGGAGGCAAGGTCGAGTAGCGCCTCCCGCACCGGGGTGGTGCTGACCTTGAAGTCGTTGGCCACCTGGGCTTGGACGAGACGAGCGCCCCCCGGCACCTCACCGGACAGGATCTGCTGGCGAAGCTGGTCGCGCACGAACTCTCGTGCTGTTGTTGGTCGCAGCATGACTCCTGAACCTTTGGGTGACTCGTCAAATCCTACCGTTGCCGTCGGCAATACATCCTATGGGAGATTGTGTCAGTTGCCCTCCCCGGATCGGCCCGAGGGGCCCCGGGGTGTGGCACGACCCGCAGGCGAGCACGCAAATCTAAACTGGCCGGCAGGGGACGTAGCTCAGTTGGAAGAGCACCGGCTTTGCAAGCCGGGGGTCGTGGGTTCGAGTCCCATCGTCTCCACCGATGTCCGCCCAGACTCGCCGTGGATAGGAGCTCGAGATGACCAATGCCGTGATCGTGGACGCGGTGCGGACGCCGGTAGGACGGCGCAACGGGTACTACAAGGACTACCACCCCGTCGACCTCGCCTCGAGACCGCTCGAAGCCCTGGTGGAGCGGAACAACATCGACCCCTCCATGATCGATGACGTGATCATGGGCACCGTCAGCCAGACCGGAGAGCAGGCCTACAACGTGGGCCGCAACGCCGCCCTTGCCGCCGGGTATCCCGAGGAGGTCCCCGGGGTCACCATCGATCGCCAGTGCGGCTCCTCCCAGCAATCCGCCCACTTTGCCGCCCAGGCGATCATGGCCGGAGCACAGGACGTCGTGGTCGCCGCTGGCGTGGAGAACATGACCAGGGTCCCGATGGGGATCACCGCTCAACAGGGGCCCGGTCTTCCCTTCGGTCCTCGCATGATGGAGCGCTACACCCAGGGGCTGGTCCCCCAGGGGATCTCCGCGGAGATGATCGCCGAGAAATGGGGGATCTCCCGTGAGGAGCTCGACCAGCTTGGCCTCGAGTCGCACCGCCGGGCGGCGCAGGCCACCGAGGAGGGTCGATTCGAGGGTCAGATCGTCCCGGTCGGGGTGACCGCAGAGAACGGGACGGTGGAGACGGTAACCCGTGACGAGGGGATCCGATGGGACACGTCCTTGGAGAAGCTGGCCGCCCTCCAGCCCGCCTTCAAGAGTGACGGTGTGATCACCGCCGGCAACTCGTCGCAGATATCCGACGGTGCCGCTGCCCTCCTCATCATGTCCGAGGAGCGGGCCCAGGCCCTCGACCTCGAGCCCAAGGCTCGCTTCGTCGCTTTCGCCATGGCCGGGGTCGATCCGGTCACCATGCTCACCGGGCCGATCCCTGCCACCGAGAAGGTGCTGACGCGGGCCGGTCTCGGCATCGACGACATCGACCTGTTCGAGGTGAACGAGGCGTTCGCGTCGGTGACGGTTGCCTGGCGGATGGAGCATGGCGGGTCCGAGCCGATGGCCCTCTGGGAGCGGACCAACGTCAACGGCGGCGCCATCGCACTCGGTCACCCCCTCGGCGCCTCCGGGGCGCGGCTACTCACCACGCTGGTCTGGGAGCTGGAGCGGTCCGGCGGGCGCTACGGATTGCAGACGATGTGCGAGGGCGGGGGAATGGCCAACGCACTGATCATCGAGAGGCTGTGAGCGCCCTGCGCTCATTCTCGAAATGGTGGCGCCAGCCGATCTGATCCTCCACTCCGGCAAGCTCTGGGACGGCCGGGCCATCGCAGGGGGCGAAGCGATCGCGGTGGCAGGAGGCAAGATCCTCGCCGCCGGGGCCAACCACGAGGTGGAGAGACATCGGTCCGAGCACACCCGGTCGATCGATGTGGACGGGCGGCGGATAATGCCCGGGCTGATCGACTCTCATATCCACATGGTGCGGGGCGGGCTGCGCTGGAACGTCGACCCCCGCTGGCACGATCTGACGTCGCTGAGCGAAGGCCTGGAGCTGATCGCCCGGGTCGGGGAAGGTCGCGACCGGGCCGACTGGATCGCGGTGTCGGGCGGATGGAGCCCCCATCAGTTCGCCGAGAAGAGAGCGCCGACCCGGCGCGAGCTGGACCAGGCGTCGCCCGGGAATCCGGTGTTCGTGCAGCGGAACTACATCGAGGCCTTCCTCAACACCCGGGCGCTGGAGTCGATGGGCTGGATTGGAGCCGGCGCACCGGATTGGGTGGAGCTGGATCCCGGGTCGGGCGAGCCCACAGGCAGGGTCGTCGGAGTACCGGCCCTCCAGGCGCTCGGCCCGCGGCTGTCCCCACCTTCGGACCAGGACCAGGTAGAGGGCACCCGGGCCATGCTGCGCGAGCTCAACCGGGTCGGTCTCACCGGCGCCATCGATGCCGGTGGCTTCAGGATGACGCCCGAGGCCTATCGCCCCATCACCGACCTCTATCGGGACGGCGAGCTCGGGTTTCGCGCCCGGCTCCTGGTCGGGGCCAGCCAGCCGGGAGACGAGGTCGGCGAGCTGGACGGGTGGATGGGTCTGGTGTCGCCGGGATCGGGCGACGAGCTGCTCCGCTACCTGGGGGCGGGCGAGGTCATCCTCTTTCCCGCCCACGACATGGAGGGGCTCGACCGGCGCGACATCACCGGGGAGAGGGCCCGTCTCGCCGAGATCTCCGGCAAGCTGGTCGATGCTGGATGGCCCCTCCACATCCACGCCATCCTCGATCGGTCGATCGGCACCATCCTCGACGCCTGGCATGAGCTGGGCCGGGACGACGACCTGGCCGGTCTCCGCTTCACCATCACCCACGCCGATCAGGCGGGGGAGGAGAGTCTGCAGCGGATCCGTGACTTGGGGGTGGGGCTCACCGTTCAGAACGGGATGGCCTTCCGAGGCCACGACTCGAAGGCGAGCTGGGGAGAGGATCGGGTGCGGAGATCGCCGCCGTTGCGGACGATGCTCGACCTGGGAATCCCGCTCGGTGCCGGCACCGATGGGACGGTGGTCTCCTCGTACAACCCGTGGGCCTGCATCCGGTGGATGGTGTCCGGTGAGAACAGAGACGGCTCACTGGCCCGGGTCGAAGAGCAGCGGCTCACCCGTGACGAGGCGCTCCGTCTCTATACGAGGGGCAGCGCCTGGTTCTCGTTCGAGGAGGACAATCGGGGGAATCTCCGGGTCGGGAGCGATGCCGATCTGGTCGTCCTCTCCTCGGACCCGCTCACCGTGCCCGAGCATGAGATTCCCAACATCGAATCGGTGCTCACCATCGTCGGAGGCCAGATCGCCCACGTCTCGGGCTTCCCGGTGGCGGCGGACGTATAGCCTGGTCGCCCATGGAGAAGACCGCGCTCAACCCAACGACATTGCCTCCCGCCCCCGGTTATTCGCAGATAGTCAAGGTGTCGGGGGGTACCACCATCTACATCGCCGGTCAGGTCGCCTGGGACGAGGAGGGAGAGCTGGTGGGCGAGGGAGACCTGGAGAAGCAGGCCCGCCAGGTGTTCAAAAATCTGGTCACCGCCCTCGCCGAGGCGGGGGCGACCCCGTCTGACCTGGTCAAGATCGGGATCTACGTCGTCGACCACGACCTGGAGAAGCTGAAGGTGATCCGTGGGGTCCGGGACCAGGTGTTCCAGGTCGACCCACCTCCGGCCAGCACCCTGCTCGGGGTGGAACGTCTCGCCCTTCCCGATCTCCTCCTCGAGGTGGACGCCATCGCGGTGGTGCCCTGATCCACCCAACCTTATGCACTGCGTCACGTATCCGTGACGCCCTGCATTAGGAAGGGTCATAGACCCAGGTAGGCCTTGCGGAGACGTTCGTCTTGTTCCAGTTGGGCGGCGGTGCCTTCGCCGACCACCCTCCCCTCCTCGAGGACATAGCCGCGGGCGGCGAGGTCGAGGGCTTCCACCGCGTTCTGCTCGACGAGGAGGATGGAGACGCCGGTGGTGTTGATCTCCCGGAGCACGTGGAAGATGCTCTCCACCACGATCGGGGCCAGACCGAGCGACGGCTCGTCCAGTAGCAGCAATCGCGGCTGTGCCATCAGCGCCCGACCGATCGCCAGCATCTGCTGCTCTCCGCCACTGAGAGTGCCCGCAACCTGTCGCACCCGCTCCCGGAGACGGGGGAAGATGGTGAAGACCGAGTCCAGGGCTTGGTCGTGGCCGGGTCTTGCCGTGACGGGATAGGAGCCGATGTCCAGGTTCTCCAGCACCGTCATCTTGGGGAAGATGCGCCGACCCTCGGGCACCAGGGCCACTCCCTGGTCGATCACCCGATGCGGGGCCAGGGTGGTCAACTCGACGTCGTCGCATCTGACCGAGCCCGCCCAGGTGGGGAGCACACCGGCGATAGCGTTGACCAGGCTGGTCTTCCCCGCGCCGTTGGGGCCGAGGATGGTGACGATCTCCCCGTTGCCCACCGACAACGACACGTCGTGCAGCGCCTGAGCCCTGCCGTAGCCGGTGGCGAGACCTTCAACCTGGAGCATGACGTCTCTTCGTCCCCAGATAGGCGGCGACCACCGCCGGATCGGACATCACCGCCAGCGGCTCCCCCGTGGCCACCACCCGGCCCTGGTCGAGCACCACGATCCGGTTGGAAAGGGCGGTGATGGCCCGGATCACGTGCTCGACGATGACCAGGGTGATCCCCCGGTCGTTGATCCTGCGGATCATCTCCATCGACTGGTTGATCTCGGTCGGGTTCAAGCCGGCCAGGACCTCGTCGAGCAGGAGCAGGGTGGGATGGGTGGCCAGGGCCCGGGCCAGCTCGAGGAACTTGAGCTGATGAAGGGTCAGCTGGTCGACGCCGACGTCGGCAACCCTCTCCAGCCCGGTGAAGGAGAGCCACTCCTCGGCTGCCGACCGGGCTTCGGCCAGGTTGTGCGGGCTGCGCCCGAACATGTAGCTGACCGCGATGTTCTCCCGGGGCGTCATGGTATGAAAGGGCCGGGGGATCTGGAAGGTGCGGGCGATGCCCAGGGCGGCGATCCGGTGGGCGGTCAGCTCGCCGACCTCGGTCCCGTCGAAGACGACCCGACCTCGGTCGGCGGGATAGAACCCGGAGAGAAGGTTGATCAAGGTGGACTTTCCCGATCCGTTGGGACCGACCAACCCGAGGATCTCGCCTTGCTCGACTCTGAGGGTGACATCGTCGACGGCGACCACTCCACCGAACCGCTTGCCGATCGATGTCACTTCGAGGATGGTCACGACCCGGTCCTGGTCAGGTTTTCGGCCTCCGATTGCCCTTCGACCGGCCCGGATCGGCGGAACACGTCCCCAAGCAGCGCCCAGACCCGGTCCGGCACCAGCATCACCACCACCGTGGCCACCATGGCGTAAGCGAAGTCGCTGATCAGCGAATCGTTCAGGTCGAGGACGATGGTCAACCCGAGCACGCCGAAGAAGGTGATCGCGGTGGTCAGCCAACGGCGCCGCATCCGCACGTAGACCCCCTCCCGCACCGCCAGAGCGAGCACCACCAGCATCCCGCCGATGATGATCTGATTCACATCGGCCAGACCGGCGCTGTTGAGCCGGTCGGTGAGCGTGGTGATGATCACCGCCCCGATCACCGGTCCCATCCAGTGCTGCATCCCACCCAGGACGCTCATCAGGATCACGAACAGGGGAACCCTGATGTTGAAGACGTCGTCGACCGTGACGAAACCGAGTTGCAGCGCCCAGACTCCGCCCATCAGCCCAGCGAGGAGGGCATTGGCTCCCAGGGCCACCATCTTGTAGCGGAAGGTGGGCACGCCGAGGCCCTCCGCCACCGGCTCGTCGTCGCGCAGGGCGAACAGACCCCAGCCGAGACGGGAGTCGTAGATCAGATAGGCGACCAGGACGGTGATGAGGGCGATGGCCAGGGTGAGCCGGTAAGCGGCGGTGGTGAACTCGCCGAGGAACTCGGGTAGCGGCGTCCCGGTCATGAAGATGCCGGTCCCCCCGTCGATGGAAGGACTGAGCCGCGCCACCGAGGCGAGGACGAAGGCGATGGCCAGCGTGGTCAGGGCGAAGATCTCCCCGGTGAGCCGGCGCACCCTGAACACGACCAGACCGAGGAAGAGGCCGGTGACCCCGGCGAGCAGACCGGCCACCGGGAGCGCGGTCATGAACGACCATCCCTGTTTCACCACCAGCACCCCCACCGTGTACACCCCCACGCCGTAGAAGGCGCCCTGACCGAAGCTGAAATAGCCCGAGTAGCCGGTGAGGATGTTCCAGCTCGATGCCTGGGAGATCCAGAAGTACATGGTGAAGAGGAAGATCCGGTAGAAGCGGGGGAACTCGAGACTCTCCTGAAGGTTGGGGGCGAGACCGAGCACGACCGCGACCAAGGCGAACCCGAGCAGGGTCCGGGCGCGGCTGGTCACGCAATGCTCCGTTTGGTGATCAACCCCTCGGGTCGGAAGAGGAGTGCGACGATCAGGATGAGGAATGTGACCAGCGGCGCCGAGATCGGTCCCCAGAGCACGCTGGAGACACCGGCGGCCACCCCGATGATCACCCCGGCGACGAGGGTGCCGAGACTGTTGCCCAGACCGCCGAGGATGACGATGGGGAAGACGATGCCGAA
>DATHUL010000113.1:0-7996 GCA_035462285.1 Acidimicrobiia bacterium | reverse complement strand
TGGGCACCTCCACCGCCACCACGACGTGGAGGTCGCCGCGTGAGCGGCGGCCGAGACGGGTCACGCCGAGACCGTTCATCCGGAAGGCGGCCCCGGGCTGGGTCCCGGCCGGGATCTCGAGATCGGTCTCCCCGCCCTCCACCAGTGGCACCGTGACCCTGGTCCCAAGTGCCGCTTCGGCGATGCCGATCGAAACCTGGTGGACCAGATCGGCGTCGTGCCGCTCGAATCTCGGATCGGGCGAGACATGGACCTCGACATAGAGGTCGCCCGGCGGCCCGTTGCGCCCACCCGACTCACCCCGGCCTGACAGCCGGAGCCTGGTCCCGGTCGAGACTCCGGCCGGCACCTCCACCGTCACCGTCGTCTCCTGGTCGACCGCTCCCAGCCCGGAGCAGACCGGGCACGGGTCGGTGATCATGACCCCTTCCCCGCGGCAGGTGGGACAGGTGCCGACGGTCATCATCGTGCCGAAGAGCGACCGCCGGGCCATGCGCACCGAGCCGGCGCCCCCACACTCGGGACAGGTGGCCCGGCCATCGTCATCCTTGGCCCCGGTCCCGGCGCACACCTCGCACGTCGCCCTGGTGCGGAATCGCACCGGAGCCTCGGTTCCGAAGCCGGCTCCCTTCAGGTCGACATCGACCCGGACCAGGACATCGCGACCCCGAGCCGGCCGATTCTGGCCACCCCCGAACATCTGGCCCTCGCCGAACACGGAGCGAAGCAGGTCGTCGAGACCGCCCCAACCGGAGAACAGATCGGAGAGATCGATGTTGTCACCGCGGTCGTAACGTCTCCGTCGGTCGGGATCGGACAACACCTCGTAGGCCTCGGCCGCGTCCCGGAAGCGCGCCTCGGTCAAGGGGTCACCGGGGTTGGCATCGGGATGGGTCGCCCGGGCGATCTGCCGGAAGGCCTTCTTGATCTCGTCGCTGGTGGCGTCCCTGCCGACGCCGAGAATCTCGTAGTAGTCCTTGGCCATGGGTCAGTCTTGTTCGGAGCTGATCCGGTCCTCCAGCTCGCGAGAGACTTCCTCGACCGCCGAGATCGCCCTCTTGTAGTCCATCCGCATCGGGCCGATCACGCCGACCGACCCGCCGCTCGAGCCGACCTCGTAGGACTTGGAGACCACGGCGAGATCGACGTCGTGGACCGGAAGCTCGGATCCGATCTGGATCGAGGTTCCGGTGGCGGCAGCCAGGATCTTCATCACCTCGGCCTCCCGGGTCAGGACCTCGAGGATGCTCTGCACCGCACCCAGGTCCTCCCATACCGAGGTCAACCTCTGGGTCCCGCCGATGAACATCTCGGTTCCGCTGGCCGCGACCAGCTGCAAGCCGTCGTTGATGGTGAGAACGGCCTCCCGTATCGGCTCGTCGAGGCGGGCCAGCTCCTCCTCGCTGATCGCCGGCTCCGAGCCGAGGACCATCCCCACCGCAGCGCTGCTCACCATCCGGTGGGCATCCTCGAGCTCGCCGGCCGTGATCGGGACCCTGACCCGGCCCCGCTGCTGGAGCAGCCGCCCACCGTCGGTGACGACGATGAGAAGGAGCTGGTCACCGGTGATCTGGACGCTGTGCAGGGCGCGCACCCGGTCGCCTCGCAGAGCCGGAGCCACCACCACGGCGGGGAGGTCGGTCACCTCGGCAAGCAGGTCCGAGGTGGCCTTGAGCAGCTTGGACAGCTCGAGATGGACCTCGCCGAACAGATTGTGGATCTTGGCCTGCGCCGTCGACCTGAGCCGTCCCGGGCCGAGATGGTCCACGTAGTAGCGATATGCCGCAGCGGTCGGGATCCGGCCCGCCGAGGTATGGGGCTGGATCACGTAGCCCTCGGCCTCCAGGGTGGCCAGGTCGTTGCGCACGGTGGCGGTCGAAACCGAGAGACGGGCACGCTCGACTATCGCTCGGGAGCTGACCGGCTCACCCGAGCGGATGTGCTCCTCGACGAGGGCACGGAGGATCTCAGACCGGCGATCTTCCAGCATCGGTCTTCTAGAGGTTATCCGGCTTTTCCGGCTCCACCCACCCTCGAGGTGGCTCGAGATCCAGTATCTGTCGATGCACCTCGTCGGTGAGCAGCGGTCGGCGCACCACCAGTCTCCCCTGGGAAACTTCGATTACCCGCTCCTGGAGCAGCAGATTCCCTCCCGGGGTCCCCAGCAGGGCATCGACCCCGGGGCCGGCCCCGACACCGGCGGAGCGCCGCACCCCGACGAAGAGCCGATCGATCTCCCCGTCCCAACCGGCCACAGTCTCGGCTCCGGCCACCGGGCTCGACCCGCTCTCCACCCTTTCCATGTAGGCGCTCAACCGGCGAACGTTGTGACTTCGCACCCCGTCCCGAAATCGATGGGCGCCGTTGCCGTAGGCTTCGTATTCGCCCTGAGCCCACACCGTCAGGTTGTACCTGCACTCATGGCCGGGCCGGGACCAGTTGGACACCTCGTATCTGAACAGACCGGCCGCGGGGAGGACTCGCTCGGCGGTCTCGTAGCGGTCGGCCTGAGTGTCGGGGTCGGGGGCTTCCGCCCCAGCTCTCACCTCCCGATGCAGCGGTGTGCCCGGCTCGACCGTCAGCGCGTAACAGGAGAGATGGTCCGGGCCCAGCCCGACCGCCTCTCGCAAGGTCTTCGCCCACGACCGGTTCGACTCCCCGGCGGCTCCAAAGATGAGATCGAGCGACACGTTGGCGAAACCGGCCTGGCGTGCGTTCTCGACCGAGACGCCGATGTCGGCCCCCCGATGCCGCCGGCCCAGCCGGGCCAGTACATCGTCGTCGAAGCTCTGAGCCCCGAACGAGACGCGGTTGAAGCCTGCCTGGCGCAGACTCTCGGCGCGATCCGGCCCGAAGTCCTCCGGGTTCGCCTCCAGCGAGATCTCGGCCTCGTCGGCCAGACCGTGGCGACGTCTCAGCGCATCGAGCACTCGTGCCAGGAGCGAGGGGTCCAGATGGCTCGGAGTGCCACCCCCGAAGTAGACCGAATCGAAGGGTCGCCAACGGGCCGAGGACTCGATCTCGGCGATCACGGCTTCGACGTATCGCCCGGCCATGGCGTCCGCCCCGGCCACCACCGCGAAGTCGCAATATGGGCAAATCGCGGAGCAGAACGGGATGTGCACGTATGCGGCCGGGGTGTCGGCATGACGATCGACTTCGATGGTGCTCATCGGTCGATCCCGCCCCGCCTCACGGCTCGTCGTCGACCCGGAGTGCGGCCACGAAGGCTTCTTGCGGCACCTCCACCGAGCCCACCATCTTCATGCGCTTCTTGCCCTCCTTCTGCTTGGAGAGCAACTTCTTCTTGCGGCTGACGTCACCGCCGTAGCACTTGGCGATCACGTCCTTGCGTTTGGCTTTGACCGTCTCCCGGCTGATGATGCGGCCTCCGATCGCTGCCTGGATCGGCACGTCGAACATCTGCCGGGGTATCAGGCTCCGCAGACGAGTGGTCATCGTCTTGCCATAGCCGGCGGCCTTGTCCCGATGCAGGATGGCGGAGAAGGCATCCACCGGCTGGGAGTTGAGCAGGATGTCGACCTTGACCAGGTCGGCCTCCCGGTACTCGTCCGGCTCGTAGTCGAGTGAGGCGTAGCCCTTGGTCCTCGACTTGAGCAGGTCGAAGAAGTCGAAGACGATCTCGGCGAGGGGGATTCGGTAGTCGAGCTCGACCCGTTCCGGGCTCAGATAGATCATGTTGCCCATCTCGCCCCGCTTCGAGGTGACCAACTCCATGATCGGGCCCACGTACTCGCTCGGGGCCAGGATCATCGCTCTCACATACGGCTCGGAGACACCGATCCGGCTCGCCGGTTCCGGCAGGTCCTGGGGTGACTTGATTTCTTTCACCGTCCCGTCGGGAAGGGTCACGTGGTAGGCCACCGAGGGGGCAGTGGCGACCAGATCGAGGTCGTACTCCCGTTCCAGCCGCTCCCGGACTATCTCCATGTGGAGCAGCCCGAGAAAGCCCACCCTGAACCCGAAGCCGAGGGCACGGCTGGTCTCCGGCTCCCAGGTCAGGGAACCGTCGTTGAGACGCAGCTTCTCCAGGGCCTCGCGCAGACGTTCGAAGTCGTCGCCGTCGGTGGGGAACAAGCCGGAGAAGACCATCGGCTTGGGCTCGGCATACCCGGGCAGCGGGTCCCGGGCCGGTGCGGCGGCGTCGGTGAGTGTGTCGCCCACCTTGATCCGGTCGATCTCCTTGACCCCGGTGATCAGGTACCCGACTTCGCCGGCTTCGAGGAGGTTGACCGGTTGGGCGGTCGGAGTGAGAAAGCCGATCTCGGCAGCGTCGTGGGACTCTCCGGTCGCCATGAACCTGAGTCGCGAGCCGGAACGGAGCCGCCCGTCGACGACGCGGAGGTAGCAGACCACTCCGCGATAGGCGTCGAAGTAGGAGTCGAAGACGAGGGCGCGCAGTGGGGCATCGGCGTCTCCCCGGGGTGAGGGCACCTGGTCGATCAGCCTCTGCAGCAGCTCGTCGATCCCCTCCCCGGTCTTGGCGGAGATTCGAACAATGTCCCCGGGCGATCCGCCGATCACGTTGGTGATCTCACCCGCCACCCGGTCCGGGTCGGCGGCGACCAAGTCGATCTTGTTGATCGCCGGGATCACCTCGAGCCCGGCGTCGATGGCCAGATAGGCGTTGGCGAGAGTCTGCGCCTGCACCCCCTGGGCCGCGTCGACCAGGAGGAGCGCTCCCTCGCATGCGGCCAGCGATCGTGACACCTCGTAGGAGAAGTCGACATGGCCCGGTGTGTCGATCAGGTTGAGCACGTACTCCTCCCCGTCGGCGGCGATGTGACGGAGCCTGACCGTCTGCGCCTTGATCGTGATCCCCCGCTCCCGTTCCAGGTCCATGGTGTCGAGTACCTGTTCTCTCATCGCTCGACCGGTCACCGCCCCGGTCCGCTCCAGGAAACGATCGGCCAGGGTCGACTTGCCGTGGTCGATGTGGGCGATGATGGAGAAGTTGCGGATGCGCGCTTGATTGGTCACGGGTAACCGGGAGGAGCCCTCATTGTACCTTCCGGAACCCCCCTGTTAGCCTTGGACCCTCGGCTCCAGGGCCGACCCCTTACGACGGATGGCTTCGGGCTGTCCGGGTTCCGACTACCCAATACCGATATCCGATATGGCCAACATCAAGTCACAGATCAAGCGGAATCGCCAGAACGAGGTCCGTCGCATGCGGAACAAGGCGATTCAGAGCAGTCTCAAGACCAGTGTCAAGAAGGTGGAAGCAGCCGCCGTCGCCGGCGATGCCACCGAAGACCTGCTCCGTGAGGCACAAGCCAAGATCGACACCGCGGTCTCCAAGGGCGTCTTGCACAAGAAGACCGCGGCCCGGAAGAAGTCGAGACTGGCCAGGCGGGTTTCGTCCGGTACCTAGTACCGCTAACCGTCAGATCCCCTCACCCATACCAGCGGCACAGGGCGACGGTGAGACGTTCCAGCATCACCCGATGCACTTCCTCGGGTTGCGACTTGATCACCCGGTCGGCTCGGACCAACGCCTCCTGAGCCCGACGTAGCGCGGACTCCCTGACCCGTCCCCGTTGCGACCAGAAGCGGGCCGCGCCCCGGTCGCCAGGTGCGGCTCCGACCCAGTCCCGGTAGGTCGACTCGTCGGGGGCCGCCGCCGCCAGCGCCCTCTTCTTCAGGTCCGACTCGACCGCGGCGAGGAAGACCAGGGGATGGCCGTGGACCAGGAAGTCGGAGAGTCGCCGCAAGGCCTCGCCCACCTCGCCCTTCGATATGGCGTCGGTGATCAGGAACGTCGGCTCGTCGGGCCGGTTCTTGAACCGGTCCAGGATCAGCTCCTTGGTGATCTTCCCACTGGTCTCTTCGAGCTGATCGAGAGCCTTTCCCATCGAGGCGGTGTCCGACCCGAACTTCTGCAGCATCGCCTTGTCCGCGCCCTTCTCCAGGACCAGGCCGCGGTCCCGCACCTCGGCGTCGAGCCACTGCAATGCCTGTCGCTCCCACATCTTCCTCACCGACTGCGAAGTGCCCAAACTCTTGACCAGGGCGGACAGCGAGCGCGGCAAGGCGCCGGCGGCGAGGAGCACGATCTCGATCGAGGAGAGGTCTGCCGTCTTGAACAGCTCCTCCAGCACCGCGCCTTCGGCCGCCTGGAGGTTCTGGGCGTCGACCAGCTCCAGCCCCTGCGGCTCGCCGAACAACGAGCCCGATTGGAGGAGAGGGATGGCCGGCTCCAACTCGCTGCGCAGGGCGCCGTCGCCCTCCTCCCCTGCCCCCCGACCAGGCACGTCGATGCGAAGCACCTGACTCCTTTCCAGACCCGCCCGCGCAAAGTGCTCGGCCGCCCCGTCGAGCATCTGTTGTCGTTCCCCGGGGCCGGCGTTGGCCGGGGCCGAGATCAGGAGCAGCGACATGACGCCGACGGTACAGGGAGGACACTCACTAGTCGCTCCACCCCCCGGCTTGGCGTCCGAACAACCTGGCCAGATCACAGGCGACTGCCACATCGTGGACCCGGATGATGTCTGCCCCGTGCTCCAGGGCTAGAGCGATGTAGGCGACGACTCGGTGGAAGTCTCGTTTGCGCGGGATCGGGATCAGCACCGGCCGGCCCAGCCGTCGAAGCTGTTCGGAGTCGGCGATGACCTCCAGCTGCATCCGGGTGTATGCCTCATAGTCCCCCCGGTAGTTGAGTGCGATTCCCGGGTCGAGGATCACGTTGTCGATGCCGGCGTCGGCCAGCTCGGTGAGCAGATGACGAAACCGGGCGGCGGTCCGGGCCGCCTTGTCGGCTCTGATCTCGATCTCACCGACGTCGTGGGGATGATTTCCCTCGACGTACACCGCGATCGCGGCCACTCCGCTGCTCGCCACCACCTCGCGCATCTCGAGATCGGTCAGCCCACCGGTGTCGTTGACGATCACCGCCCCCGCCTCGACCGCGGCCCTGGCCACTTCCGGCTTCCAGGTGTCGATCGCGACCAGATGATCCTCCGCCGCCAGTGCCTCGACGATCGGGACCACCCTCGAGATCTCGTCCGCGCTGTCGATGGTCGGGTTGTCGAGATGCGACGATTGCCCGCCGAGATCGATCAGCGTCGCCCCCCACGTCCGATACCGATCGGCCATGAGCAGAGCCTCGTCGACCGAGGTGGCGATGGTGTGCACGTTCTTCGAGTCGGGCGAGGCGTTGATCACACCCATCACATAGGTGACTTCACCCAGGGGCAGCTGCGTCTTGCCCAGATCGAGCATGTCCCCCAGTCTCCCATGTTCGGCCCGGCGCCGACCTCACCCCAGAGGCACCGGCACGTGCCCGGCCAGGTCGGTGCGCACGACAGCGGCTCCGCTCTCCTCGAGGGTGGCGATCACCCAGTCGGCCGGATGGCCGAAGTCGTTGGGGCCGACCGAGATGACGGCGAAACCGGCGCCCACGCTCCTCAGCCATTCGGGATCGGAGGTGGCTGCACCCTGATGAGGCACCTTGAGGACGTCCGCCCGCAGGTGCCCCAGCTCGCCTTGGGCCACGGTTTCGATGTCCCCGGCGAGCAGCATCGACCTGGTCGGCCCCCTCGCCGTGATCACGATCGATTGGTCATTGGGGGAGGCATAGCGACGGAGCGGGCCATCCACGGATAGAGCGAGATCACCGAGCCGATACATCTCGCCCACATCCGGTGCGATCACCTCGACCCCAGCCTCATCGAGAAGTCGGAACAGCCTCTGCGACGCTCCGGTCTCATGAGGATGGGTCCGGGCCCAGACATGTGCGATCGGGATCCTGCCCACCAACCCGCTCAGACCGGTGGCATGGTCGGCGTGGACATGGGTCAGCACCACCAACTCGAGCTGGTGCACCCCGAACTCCTGGATGCTCTCCAGGAGACGCACCGGGTCCGGGCCCCCGTCGACGAGGGCGAACCTCCCCTGACCCCCGGAGAGGAGGATCGAGTCACCCTGGCCCACGTCCAGGACCACGACACCGATCTCGGGCCCGGCCCGAACCGGT
>DATHUL010000112.1:0-2276 GCA_035462285.1 Acidimicrobiia bacterium | reverse complement strand
CAGCCATCTCGCCCTTCCGACGAATCCACCGGCGACGAGACCGAGGCCGAGGATGGTGACGGCCAGCGCCATGTAGTGGCGAGGTTGTGGCTCGAGGTTGAGCATGGTGATGTTGTCCAGGATGGCCAGCACGCCGAGGCCGACCAGCATCACTCCGATTGTGATGCGACCCAGGTACGACTGCTCCTTGGGCACATAGGCCTTGGGGGGGAGGATGGGCGGTGTCGGCCCCGCCGGGGGAGGGGGAATCACGGCGGCTGCCCCGGACTCCGCCGGCCCGGTCTGCGAGGGAGCGGAGGTGGCCGGTGCGGGCGCCATCGGTGCGGTCGTCGCCGTGGTCCCGTCCTCATCGGTGCCGGGCTGGTTGACCAGACGGGGGAGATCCCCGGTGTAGAGGAGGATGCCGACCACCAGAAGCCCGACCGCCCAGACGATTCCCCCCGAGAGGAAGGTGAAGTTGTCGAGCAGGATCAAGACGGCGATGAAGACCAGAACGATCCCGAACCAGGACCGGGAGGTGGAAGCCCGGGAGAAGAATCGCTCGGCCGGGGCGTCGGGCTCGTCTTCCGACCTGATCAGAAACCAGCCGGCGGCGTAGAGGGCCAGTCCGAGCCCACCGCCGAAGGAGAGAAGGACGAGAAGGATCCTGACCCAAACCACGGGTATGTCGTATCGGTTGGAGACGCCCTGGGCGACGCCGGCGATCATGCGTCCTGCCCTGGGGCGAACAAGTTCGGGCGCCGTGGTCGGGGGCGCCGTCTCGGTGGTCGTGTTGCTCTGTTCCATGAGCCCAAGTGGACCCGAATGCGCCGAGTTGTTCAATCGGGGACGACCCTGACCTCCCCCCGATCATCTCGGGGATGTCCCCGATTGAGGTAGAGGTCGCCGCCCGCGATCATCCTCCCTATCAGCAGGATCCCCAACCTCGAGTTCCGCCGGCGTGGGCGTGACCGTGTCGTGGCCGGTGTCGCCGGTGGGCTGGCCGATGCGCTCGGCATCAGCGACGGGTTTGTCCGTGCCGCCTTCGTGACTCTGACCATGGTTTGGGGTCTGGGCGTCCTCGTCTATCTGGGAATGTGGTTGATGGAGATGGACCGGGTCGAGGACGTCGACCCGGTCGAGGTGGCGCCTCATCAGGCGGTGGGCCTGGCCATCGCCTTCGCCGGTTTCCTCCTCCTTCTCGGCGCGGCCGGCTGGTGGCCGTCGAATGCGTTGGTCCTCACCGTTGGCGCGCTCTCCTTCGGGACCGCCGCCCTCACGGATCGCAACATGCAAGGGCCGCTGGCCGCATTGGTCGACCCCACCGTCGAGCGCCCGGGACGCCTTCGCATGCTGGTCGGTATCGGGCTTCTCATCGGAGGTCTGGCCGTGTTCTCGGTCAATGTGGGACCGATATACGAGATCGGGCCGGTACTGCTCGCCGTCGCCCTGACCGGGATCGGGATCCTGGTCGCATTCGGTCCCTGGGTGACCCGGCTCGCCCGCGACCTGGGCACCGAGCGGAGGGAGAGGATCCGCCAGGAGGAGAGGGCCGAGATGGCCGCTCATCTCCACGACTCGGTGTTGCAGACCCTGGCCCTGATCCAGCGCAGTGACGACCCGGCCCGGATGTCGATCCTGGCCCGGCATCAGGAGTCCGAGCTTCGGGACTGGCTGTACGGGAACGCTCCGCTCGATGGGGTGGACCTGGTCTCGACTGCGATGAGAGACGCGGCCCGTCGAATCGAAGCCGACCACCAGGTGCCGATCGATGTGGTGGTGGTGGGTGACCACCCGCTGAACGAGACGACCAAGGCCTTGCTCGGGGCGGCCAGCGAGGCAATGGTGAACGCGGCCAAGCATTCCGGGGCGGAGCGGGTCTCCCTCTATTTCGAGGCCGACCGCGACGAATTGGTGGTGTACGTGACCGATCAGGGCAAGGGCTTCGAGCCCGCCGGAGTGGCCGGTGATCGGCGCGGGATCGTCGAGTCGATCAAGGCGAGGGTGGAGAGAGCCGGGGGAGCGGTGGCCATCGTCAGCGAGCCGGGGGAGGGAACCGAGGTGGTGCTGAGGATGCCGGTGAGCACCGGATGAGCGTCAGGGTCTACCTGGTCGACGACCATCGGCTCTTTCTCGCTGGTGTCAGGGCCGAGCTCTCCGAGGAGTTCTCCATCGTCGGATCCGCCTACGACGTCGACACCGCCATCGAGGAGATCCGGGGGCTCAACCCCGATGTGGTGCTGATCGACGTGCACATGCCCGACGGGGGCGGGATCGCGGTGGTGGAAGGTGTCGCC
>DATHUL010000111.1:0-3400 GCA_035462285.1 Acidimicrobiia bacterium | reverse complement strand
GGGTCGTTCCACCAACCTCCCCCTACCCGCCGTGGTAGCTCTCGACGGCGTGGATGTTGCCGTTCGAGTCGATCAGGAAGACGGTGTCACCATCGTTGTTCCAGATGGCGACGCCGACGCTGCACCAGAACAAATCGGTCCCGAAGTCGTCTCCACATCCGGATCGCACCGTCACGGTCTCGTCCGGGGCGAGTGTGAAGCCGATCGGGAAGCGATATCGATTGCCCGCCGACTCGTCTCTGATCTCCCAGCCGGTGAGGTCGACCGGGACGGCCCCGTCGTTTCCGATCTCGACCCACTCCTGGTTCAGGTTCAAGCTGTCGTCGCCGGGAGCGTCGTACTCAACGGCGACGATTCTGAGAACAACATCGGAGCGAGTGCCGCAGGCGTCGGGGCCCCACAGGCCACGCTGTGACTCCATCGCCTCGGCCTGGGCACGCTCCAGAATCTCGGCCATCGTCGTGTCCGGCGGGTCACGCCGGGCTATCGCCAGACCGCGTCGCACCATTTCCTCGTTCAACGACATCCCGCCCCTCCACAGATAGCGGAGCAGACGTCCGAACTCGTCGGCCTCGCTGACGTCGCGGGTCATCCCGATGGCCGTCCCCACCGGCGCCAGGTCGGACAGGCCCCGAGCCGCCTCTTCGGCGAAGCACTCGCCGATCTCGGGAGAGTTGATCCCGATCAGCCTCACCGTGGTGTCCGGACCCCCTTCCAGACCGACCCTGATCGTGTCGCCATCGGTGACCGAGACAACCGTGGCCGGCTCCGGCGCGCCCACTGTCCCCGAAGTCGGGGTGGTTCTGACGCATGCCGGGACGATCAGCACCGCGGCGAGGGCAACAAGGTATCGATGTGTGGGCATCGCCATGACCGATGCTGGCAGTATCCGCCGGTGAACGAGAGTCTGTCCCTGATCCGCCGGTCCCTCGACTGGCCGGAGCGCATCGCCATCGGGGACGACGAAGGCGAACACAGCTACGGCGACCTGCTCTCCGGGTCGGGACGGGGTGCGGCCCGGCTGCTCGGGGACAGGGCAGACCTCGACCAGGCGCGGGTCGTCTTCATGATCGAGCCCTCCTATCGGTACGTCCGTATCCAGTGGTCGATCTGGCGCGCCGGCGGGGTGGCCGTCCCACTCTGTCTCACCCACCCCGCCCCCGAGCTCGAGTACGCACTGGACACGACCCGACCCGCCATCGCCGTCTCGTCTCCCCGCTTCGCCGGGATCCTCCGCCCCCTGACCGAGGCGCGTGGCATCGAGTTGCTGCTCGACGACGAGGTCGATGCCGGGCCCGTGCCCCTCCCCTCGGTCGAACCAGCTCGCCGGGCCATGATCCTGTTCACCAGCGGCACCACCGGCCGGCCCAAGGGCGTGGTCACCACCCACGCCAACATCGAAGCGCAGATCGGGTCGTTGGTCGAGGCCTGGGAGTGGTCGGCCGAGGACCGGATCCTGCTCACGCTTCCCCTCCATCACATCCACGGGATCGTCAACGTGATCGGGTGCGCCCTGTGGAGCGGGGCCAGATGCGACATGCTCCCAGGCTTCGACGCACCCGAGGTGCTTACCCGTCTCGCCGGGGGCGATCTCACCCTCTATATGGCGGTACCCACCATCTATCACCGTCTCATCGCCGCGCTCGACCAGGCCACCGAGGAGGAGAGGGCACAGGTGAGGGAGGCCACGGAGCGGCTCCGCCTCATGGTCTCGGGCTCGGCGGCGCTGCCCATCCCGGTGTTGGAGCGGTGGCGCCAGCTCTCCGGGCACACCCTGCTCGAGCGGTACGGGATGACCGAGATCGGGATGGGGCTCTCCAACCCCTATTCGGGCGAGCGCGTCCCTGGCTCGGTGGGAACCCCTTTGCCCGGGGCCGAGGTGCGCCTGGTCGACGAGCAGGCGAAGCCGGTGGCCGACGGGGAGCCCGGCGAGATCCAGGTGCGCGGCCCGACCGTCTTCCTCGAATACTGGGAGCGGCCCGAGGACACCGCGTCGGAGTTCACCGACGACGGGTGGTTCCGCACCGGAGACACCGCGGTGATCGAGTCGGGCCGGTATCGCATCCTGGGAAGGTCGTCGGTCGACATCCTCAAGTCGGGCGGGGAGAAGATCTCGGCGCTGGAGGTCGAAGAGGTGCTTCTCGGGCACGAGGCGATCAGCGAGGCGGCGGTGGTCGGGATCGAGGACCCCGAATGGGGACAGCGGGTGGTCGCAGTTCTGGTGGTGAAGCACCCGGTCGATGCCGAGGAGCTGAGGCAATGGGCCCGGGGCATCCTGGCCCCGCACAAGGTGCCCAAGGAGTTCCACTTCACCGATGCCCTGCCCCGCAACCCGTTGGGAAAGACGGTCAAACCGGACGTGGTGCGAATGCTGGCCGAGACTCGCTAGCCCGCTGGCCGAGCCTTGCGGCTGGCCTCGACCACGTAGCCCATGTCCTCCGAACCGAATCCCTGCTCGACGAGGGCCTCCATCAGCTCGAGTGTCCGCTCCAGCTGACCAAACGGGGCGCCGGTGCTCTTCGCCTGCTCGATGGCGAGGACCAGGTCCTTGCGGGCCAGGTCCACCGTGAAGCTGATCGGTGCGGTGTCGGGATGCAGATACTGCTCACGGCGATAGGTCAGCATCGGAGCGCCCGCCGCTCCCTTGGCCAGGATGTCCAGGGTGGTCTCCGGTGTGACCCCGGTCTTCTCCGCCAGCGCCACCGCCTCGCCGACGGCCTGGTTCAGCCCGTAGAGCACCGAGTTGACCGCCAGCTTGAGGACTGCTGCCGAGCCGATGGGACCGACGTGGACCGGGTTGCCCACCGCCCCGAGGATGGGCTCGACCCGGGAGTAGACCTCGGAAGTGGCGCCCACCATCACCAGCAGGGAGGCGGCCTCGGCCGCCGCGGTCGCCCCGCTGACCGGGGCGTCGACCATGGTGCCGCCCCGTCCTTCGACGGTGGCGCGAACCCTCTGGAACGCCTCGGGACCGGAGGTTCCCATGTCTATCGCCAGGGTCTCGGGCCCGACCCCCTCGGCCATACCGCCGGGCATCTCGTAGACCTCGGCGAGGGCGTCACCGTCGGCCAGCATCGTGATCAGCACCTGGCTCGCCGCGGCGAGATCGGACAGGCTCGCCATCGCTTCTCCGCCGTTGTCGGCCGCCCACTGCTCGGCGACCGAGGCGGTCCGGTTCCACACCCGTAGCTCTTGGCCGGCCAGCGCCAGGTTGCGGGCGATCCTCGAGCCCATCCGGCCCAAGCCGACGAATCCGGTCGGGATCGGCGAAGCGGCACTCATCTGATCACCGACGACCTTCGTACCCGGCTGTGTCCCGGGATGAGGCCCCGGCCCACAACCAGATCATCTCGGCGTCCTCGCTGTCGGAGGTGTTGATGAACCCGTGCCATGTCCTCGC
>DATHUL010000110.1:0-13968 GCA_035462285.1 Acidimicrobiia bacterium | reverse complement strand
GCCGCTTGCTCGTCTTCGGGCCAACCGTCGCCACCCACCAACCCCGAGAACGGAGGGGGATCGACGACCGCCACCGACCCGGGCTCGACCGGGACCACCGGATCGGTCGTCGCTCGGGGTGAGGGCATCTCCTGTTGGACGGCACCGGCGGCGACGGGCGTCGAGGGGATTTCCTTCTCCGACCAGACCGAGGCTCTTGGGCTGACCGAGCCTTTCCTGGGCATGCACGGCCACGCCGCGGTGTGGGCCGATTTCGACGACGATCTCCGACCCGACCTCTATATGGGCACTTTCGCCGACCGTGACCCGGAGAACTATCGATTCCGCGGTGCCTCCGGCCCATCTCCCGATCGTCTCGTCCTCTCCGGGTCAGGGGCGTTGCAGCTCGCCGGGGACCTTCCCGATATGTTCACCCGGACCTCGGGAGGGGCGGTGGCCGACCTCGACGGGGACGGTGACCTCGATCTGGTCGTCTCCCGAAACTACGACGACGACAATCCCGATGCGCCCGGCACCCAGGTCCTCCGCAACGACGGGGGGGTGATGGTCCCGGTCGATATCGACGCATTGCCTACCGGGTTCGGGGGCCGATCGGTAGGCGTGCTCGACTACGACCAGGACGGGCTCTACGACCTCTTCATCGCCGAGGACCGGTTCTCCGGTGGGAGCAGCGTCCTCCTCCACAACCAGGGAGACCTCGGCTTCGAGGATGCCACCGCGGCGGCGGGCATCCCCACTGGAGTGCACGGTCTCGGGGTGGCGGTGGCCGACCTGACCGGCAACGGCTTCGCCGACATCTTCGTGGCCGGCTCCAATCGGCTCTTCGTGGCAGACGGTGAGGCCGGATTCCGCGAGTCGGACTCGACCGTGTTCGAGTGGCCGCCCCTGGGCAACGAGGACGACGTGGCCGGGGTGTCGGTGGGTGACGTCAATCGCGATGGCACCCTCGATCTGGTTGTCGGCCAGCACTTCAACAGCACGGTCGACGACGGAACGCGGGTCCCGGTCCGGCTCTTTCTCAACCGGGGCGTCGACGGGTCTGGCAACCCGCAATTCGAGGATGTGACCGAGGCCGCCGGGCTGATCGGACTGCCCACCAAGGCGCCACACGTCGAGATCAACGACTTCGACAACGACGGATGGCCCGACATCCTGACCACTGCGTCGGCAGGCGACGGCACTGCTCCGGCCGTGTTCCGGCACGAGGGACTGGAAGGAGATGTTCCCCGATTCGCCACACCCGAGGGGCTGGGCCACCCCCAATACTGGGTGGCCGGGCCCTCGGCAGATGTAGACATGGACGGGCGTCTCGATCTGTTCCTGGTCGAGTGGGAGCCGTCCCTGCCCTCGCTGCTCCTTCGCAACGAGTCGAGGTCGGGGCATTGGCTCGGGGTGTCGGTCGGGGCGGAGCAGGGCTTCGGCATTGGCTGGAAGGTCGAGGTCTACCGGGCAGGTGGCGGAGGGGACCTGGCTCAGCTTCTCGGGGCACGCGAGATCACGGTGACACAGGGGTACTCGGCGGGTGTGGCCCCGATCGCACACTTCGGGCTCGGCGAGGACACCCGGGTCGATCTCCGACTGGTGCCGCCGGGCGGGGTGGAACCGGTGGTGGTGGACGGTGTCGACGCCGACCAACATCTCCGGGTCCCGGACGGCTGCGGCTGATCGAGCCCTCCTAGTATCGGATCGTGGATGACCTGATAGAAGTGTGGGAGCTGCTCGGGTCGCCCCACTTCACCACAGGGCTCCGGTTCGGTCTCGTCGCGCTGGCGATCGGTTGGCTCCTCCGACTGCTTGTCGGCCCGGGTCGCCCGCTGCCCATCGCCGGCGTCCTGGTCACCCTGGCGATGCTGTTCACGCTGAGCCGGGTCGAGGAGTCTGTCAGCGCCGAACTGCCCGCACTGGGCGCCATTCTGACCGGGGCCCTGCTGGCGCGGATTCCTCGAGTTCCGGCATGGGCCCGACCCGTCCTGGTCATCCCCGGGGCGGTCTGGTTCGCCATCGCCACTCCGGTCACCACGCTGACCTGGGTTCGGGTCCTTCTCGTCGTTCTGATCCCGTTGGCCGGCTTCGCCATCAACGACTTCGAGAGACGTCACTCCGGCATGGGGCTGGGTGTCGTCTTCTACACCATTGCCGTGCTCGGGATGTTCGCCGCGGTGCCCGACACCGAGTGGGCGGTTGCCCTGGTCGCGGTTGCCATCTCGATCGCCTTCCTTGCCTGGCCCAAGGTGGCAGCGTCGCTCGGCCCTGAAGGCGCCTATGTGGCGGTGGCGGTCTATCTCTGGGTGGCAGCCCAGGGTGGGGAGGCCCGGCCACCGTCGATCGTCGGTTCGGCGGCCTGTCTCGGGCTACTTTTGATCGAGCCGGTGGTCATCGCCCTGAAGCCGAGCGCGGTCAAGCTGACGACCTGGTTCAACCACACTCCGGCCGGGGCGGTGCTCGCCTCTCTTCCCCAATTCCTGGTGATGGTGGTCTCCTCGCGTGTCGCGGCCCGGTTCAGCACCTTCCTGCCCGCCATGGCGGTCGTCTCCGCTCTGTACCTCCTGGTCATGCTCGTCGGGTTGCGGGCACCGGAGCGTCTGATCGCGGCCGAGGAGGAGCCGGATGACGACCTGCTCCCACCGGACTTCATCTGATCCGATGCCGGGGAAACCGGGCGATGGGCGAGGAGGTCTAGTCGGCGGGAAGGGTTAGATTGCCCCGGATGGTTTCGATCGGAGAGGGGAACGCGTGACAACCAACGGGGAGGACGGCGGGCCGACCGAGTCCGAGACCACCACGCCGGCCAGCAGTAACCTCGTCATGATTGCCCTGGCTGTGGTGGTGGTGATCCTCGTCGGGGTGATCGCCGGTTTCATCGTCTCCGGGGGTCTCTCCGACGATCCCGCCAGCGAATTGGCCGAGGGGAGCACGACGGTCGCCGCCGACACCACCGTCGCAGCCCCCAGCACCACAACCAGCTCGACCTCCCCCCCCACGACGCAGGTCCCGGGGCAGGTGACCGTCCCCGCCATCGAGGACACCTGGATCGACGCTCTCGAGCCTGAGGACATAAACGGTCTCAGCCCCATCCTCGAGATCGAGGACGACCCGCCCGAGATCAAGACGGCGCTGGTCCGCTTCGACGTGACCGGAGTCCCCGAGGGCGAGACCATCAGCGAGGTGATCCTCCAGTTCTCCACCATCTCGGCCGGATCCCAGGTGGCGGTCCATCTCGTCGACGGGGAGTGGAATGAGGCGGAGACCAATGCCAGCAACGCTCCTCTCCTCGGCGCGAGAGTCGGCATCATCCTCCCGCAGGGAGAGCAGGGGACGCTCGCCGAGGTCGACGTGACCGGAGTGGTCACCGGGCCCGGGCCGATCGATTTCTATCTGACTGCCCTGGGTGACGACACCACCGAGTACGCCTCCCGCGACGCCGGCACCGGTGTTCCGGTGCTCATCGTCCGCTGGGGCAGTTGACGACGGCCTGAGCCGTCGGCGGGGGATCCCGTGAGTGTCATCCACATCCTCCCCTACGACCTGGACCGGGGCGCCCAGCGTTATGCCCGGGCACTGGTCGACAGTCTCGACTCTCCCCGGCAGCCTCATCTCATCCTCACCCTCTTCGCCGCCGATCCGGTCGTGCTCCGAGCCGATATCGAACTGGGCGTTCCCCGGGGAGTCCTGCGAAGACTCGGGATCGACCCCAGGGTGATCCTCCGGTTGCGAAAGGCTCTCCGTGAGAGTCGACCCGAGGTTGTGGTGGCCCATGGAGGGGAGCCGGCCAAGTACGTGGCCATGGCCGTCCCCCGCAACCTGCCCGTGGTCTATCTGAGCATCGGGAGCGCCCACCCCAATCTGCGTCGCACCATGAGCCGAGCACTACACCGCTGGTACACCCGTCGGGCCGACCTGGTGGTGGCCGTCTCCAACGAAGTGGCGACCGAGGCAAAGGTCTTGCACGGCATACCGGAGGAGCGAGTCGTGGTGATACCCAACGGAAGGGACGCTGCTGTGTTCAGGCCCGGGGAGCGGCGGGAAGGCCCGGTCCGACTGATCTTCGTCGGTCATCTCGATGCCGGGAAGCGGCCCGAGCGATTCGTCGAGTTGGTCGCCGACCTTCGCCGACGTGGGGACGAGATCGAGGCGCGCATGGTGGGCGAGGGCCCGCTTGTCGACGAGATCCGCCCGGCCGCCGAGGCGGCTGGCGTCCTCATGATGGGAAGACGCGATGACGTGCCCCGGCTCATGGCCGAGAGCGACTTGATGGTCCTGACCAGCAGGCCCCCGGAGGGGATGCCCGGTGTTCTGATCGAGGCCGGTCTCTCCGGTCTGGCCGCGGTGAGCACACGAATCCCCGGCTCGGCCGATGTCATCGACGATGGGGTCACCGGAGTGCTGGTCGACGTCGACGACTTCCCCGCCCTGGTCGAGGCGGCTCATTCCCTGGTGACCGATCCGGAGCGGAGGATCGAGATGGGACGACGGGCCAGGGCGCTCTGCCTGGAGCGTTTCACGTTCGAGGCGACCAGCGATCGGTGGCGTGCAGTCCTGGGATCCCTGGTCGATCGCAGACCCATTGCTTGACGCCGGGCCGGCTCCGACCGTGACGATACTGACGGGCCGGAGGTCAGAGACCGAGATGGATCACATGCCGGGAGCAGCCCGATGACTGCGCCCTCGACGAGAGCGGAAACGGCCAGGTTCAAGGTGGCCCACCTGACCACCGTCGACCTCAGCCTCCGCTTCCTGGTCAGGCCCCAGCTCCTCGCCGTGATCGATGAGGGAGGCGAGGCGGTCGGAGTGAGCGCACCGGGTCCGTGGGTCGAGGAGTTGGAGCGGGATGGCATCCGTCATGTCCCTCTCACCGCCTCGACCCGGGGAATGAGCCTCGGCAACGACTTGAGGGCCATGCTCCAGTTCTGGCGGGTGCTGCGGGCGGAGCGGTTCACAGTCCTGCACACCCACAACCCCAAGCCAGGAGTGTACGGGCGCATCCTCGGCCGTCTCGCCGGGGTCCCACTGGTGGTCAACACCATGCACGGCCTCTACGCCACCGAAGATGATTCCTGGCCGAAACGGGCCGTGGTCTACCTCCTGGAGGCGATTGCGGCGCGATTCTCCGATACAGAGCTGCACCAGAACTCCGAAGACCTCGAGTTCTGCACCCGTACCCGGATCCTGCCTCCGGGGCGAGGACGTCTCCTCGGCAACGGGGTCGACCTGGAGCGATTCGATCGGGAGAAGGTCGATCCGGCGACCCGCTCCCGGCTCCGGGCCGAGATGGGCGCCGGCGAAGACGACATCGTGGTGGGCATGGTGGGGCGTCTCGTCGCCGAGAAGGGATACCCGGAGCTGTTCGAAGCGGCCACCACGCTCGGCGAGGGTTACATCGTGGTGGCGGTGGGGCCGGACGATCCTGAGAAGTCCGACGCCCTTCCCGAGGGGGCCGTGGCCAATGCGAGAGCTGCCGGGGTGCGCTTCCTCGGCATGCGCACCGACATGGACGATCTCTACTCGGCGATGGATCTCTTCGTCCTCCCCTCACACCGCGAGGGCTTCCCCCGGGCGGCGATGGAGGCGGCTGCCATGGGTCTGCCGGTAGTGGCCACCGACATCAGAGGCTGCCGTCAGGTGGTCGAGGACGGGGTCAACGGCCTCCTGGTCCCGGTCCGCGACCCGGCGGCGCTGGCTGCGGCCATCGCCAGGCTGGGCCAGGATGGGGACCTGCGAGAGAAGATGTCGTCGGCCAGCGCCCGCATCGCCCGGGAGCGATTCGATGAGCGCGAGGTCGTCCGGATCGTGATGGATGCCTATCGCCAGGGCTTGATGGCAAAGGGTCTCGGACACTTGATGCCTTCGGCCATGATCGCCTCGCCATCGCGCCTCCAGATGCGCGAAGGGAAACGCGAGGACGCTCGGACTCTGGCCCAGCTACACGCCACCGAAATCGCGACGGGGTTCCTGCCTCTGCTCGGTCGGGGCTTCATGAAGGTTCTCTATTCCGCTCTCATCTCCTGGAAGGACGCGGTGGTCCTGGTCATCGAGGACGGCGGGGGCCCGGTGGCCTTCACGGTCGGGGTCAGGGACGTGGGCGAGTTCTACCGTCACTTCTCGCGACGTCATGGCTGGCGCGCCGGTCTCGCCGCGTTGCCCCGGCTGGTGAGACCGGGAAATCTCCGCCGAGCCTGGGAGACGTTCCGCTACGGCAACGCCCAGGTGGAGGTGCCGGCAGAGCTCCTGTCGATGGTGGTGGCGCCCCGGGCACGAGGACGCGGGCTCTCGGTGATGTTGGGAGCGAGGCTTCTCGACGAGTTGGCGGAGCGTGGGGTGCCTGCGGTCAAGGTGGTGGTCGGCTCGGAGAACCAGACCGCCCTCGGCGCCTACCGGAAGATGGGGTTCACCGACACAGAGCGGATACAGGTGCACACGGGGGAGAGCTCCGAGGTGCTGGTTTGGCGTCCGTGATCGTCGCCGGAGCGGTGTGCCTGGCCTGGTGCGTCCTCGCGGTCTGGCTCGGCCCCAGGATCGGGTACCTCGACCGGCCCGACGATCCGGCTCTAAAGGCGCACCTGCATCCGGCGGTGCCGCTCGGGGGGGTCGGGGTGTTCCTTGGGGTTCACCTGGCCGCCCTGGCCAGGGATGGGCTCGACGTGACCTTGCTGGCCGCCACCGCGATCGTCCTCGTCCTCGGCCTGGTCGACGACCGGCGCGGTCTGCCTCCGGTAGTCCGGCTCGGGGTGGAGCTGGCGGCGGCGGCCGTGCTGGTGTTCGTCGGGGGCCCAGACGGAGGACCGGTGTTCATCGTCCTGTCGATCGCCCTGGTCGTGCTGGCGATCAACGCGGTGAACCTGTTCGACGGCCTCGACGGCCTGGCCGCCTCGGTCACCCTGGTGACCGTCTTGGGCATCGCCTGGCTCGGCGGCGGCCGGGGCCTGGACACCGAGATGCCCTTGGAGATGGTCGCTGCATTGGGCGGTTTTCTCGTCCTCGGGTGGCATCCGGCCCGGGTGTTTCTCGGAGACGCCGGCGCCTACGTGATCGGTCTGTTGCTCGCTCACGCAATCATCGAGTCGTCGGGCGACAGCACGATTCGGCTGATGATCAGCTCCGGGCTGCTCGGGGTGCTCGCCGTCGACCTGATGGTGACGATGTTGCGTCGGAGACGTTCTGGGCATCCCCTCTTCCTCGGTGACAGGAGCCATATCTACGACCAGCTCCGGGACCGGGGACTATCCGTTCCTGGAGTGGCCTTGGCCATGGCCGCGGCTCAGGCGGCCATCGTGGTCATCGTCGTGGTCGTCGACCGCTCGCTTGGCCCCTGGCCGAGTCTGTTGGTGCTTGCCTCGATCGTGATCGTGGTGGTCGCACTCCTCGCACGTCTCGGGTTTCTCCGGCCGGAACCTCGATAGCCGGGATCGAGGCAGGCTCCGGATCCTCGCCCGGCGGGCGCGGCGGCGCCCTGCGTTCGAGCCTGACGCGTTCCACCTCGTCCTTGCTCTTGGACTTCTCCCAGCTCAAGGCGACCAGCAGCGCCAGGAACATGGGCAACACCTGGACCCGCTGTCTGGCCAGGATCCCCAGATTGAGGAAGGCGCTGAAGGCGATGATGAAACCTCCGGTGTAGAAGAAGCCCATCAGGAGGTACGGCTTCTCCCGGAGCATCTTCTTGTTCCTCCACATCACCGGCAGCTTCCAGACGGTGAAGAGGAGGAGGGCGGTGCCTTCCAGGGCGCTGAGGATCATCTGGCCGCTGCCTCCCTCGTAGAGGAGGGGTCGGTACAGAACGGTGATGATCGCCCCGGGGAGCTGGGCCGGGCTGGTCACGGCGGCACCGCCGATCTGGGATCCGCCCCGGGCGGTCTGTTCCTCGACGTCCTCGAGGAACGCACCGGGGTCCTGGGTGCCGCGCCCACCCTCGACGCTGACATTGAATGTCGAGGCCACGGCGGCCAGGGCGAGCGCGGCCCCGGCCACTGAGAAGAGGATCATGATGGCCCGCTTCGGGTGCTTCTCGAATTTCCTGGGGGGCTTGCCGAAGATGAGGGCGAGGACCAGTGAGAGACCGAGCAGCGCCGCCACGTGGGGTCTGATCTCCGAGGCCAGATAGAGCCCGGGGGCGATCAGAAACAGCTCGGAGAACTGGTAGGTGCGCAACATGCGCGACGCCCCGTAGGCGGCGACACCTAGGAACAGGACCATGAGGGCGTCCTTGCCGATGCTGGCCGGCCAGAACACCAGGCTGGGCAGGAGCAGCACCACGTTGGCGTAGGGCTTGAGTCGCCCCTCCTGGGCCCAAGGGCGGAAGGCCGCATAGAAGAGGAGCTGACCGATGAATGCGAGGATGGCGAACATCACAAACCCGCCCAGGAAGGTGGGGGTGTAGATGGCATAGAGGAATCCCGTGACCACCTCGGTGAACGCGGTGCCCTCTCCACCGGCGGTCGAGACCGGGATGGCGCCACCCCGCCACACATTGGCGAAGATCTGACCTGCGTCGTGATACCGGAAGGAGTCGCCGCTGTTGTAGAGGATGTTGACCATGTAGTACCGGGCGAATGCCCCCACCAGCTTGGCGATGAAGGCCCAGACCACGAGGCGGGGGAGCCATGCCTTGTCCGCCTTGGTCGACATCGCCTTGCCCACCCAGCCGAAGAGGATGCCGAATACGACCACCATGATGACGATCTCGAAGGCGGCGACCGCTCCACTCTCGGTCTGTGCGAGCACGGGCAGGGGAAGGCTCACAACAGCTCCAAGTCGCTCACGGCGAGATCCCAGTTCGACATGTCGAACACGTCGACATCGAGATCTCGCAGGGGCCGGGCCATCAGGGTCAGCGGGTTGACCCCGGGCACCGGAAGCAGGCCGCTGAGGATCGACGCCTTGCGGTCGGGTGAGCCGGGGGAGAACCAACCCGCCATGTAGGCGGCCCGGGAATTGCGCGCACACCTCCGGATGGCGTGGCCCGGCCTCGGCCCGAAGACATCGGCCAGGACCAGCTCCCGCCTCCCGTTGCGCAGGTTGGGGCGGACCACCGCCACCGAGTCGTCCGCTTCCACCTGGTAGTACCAGGCGGTCGGATGAGAGCCGAAGCGCCAGCGGCGGTAGGCATCGGTGCGCGGGGTGCGCAGACCCACCGGCTCCCGGTCCGAGGTCTCCAAGGGACCGACCGGCACCGGCTCGTCGATGAACCGACTCGGGTCGATCGCCGAGTCGTCGCCGGCGCTGGAGAAGAAGCGCAGTGACGGACGCACCATGACACCCACCGGTCCCACCTCTCTCCATCCCATCTTCAGGTACCCCGCCCCGGACTTCTCGTTTGGGGTATTGAACACCAGATCGATTCCTTGTGCCGCGGCCACCTCCAGCGCCTCCTCGGTGAGCCGTCTGAAGATGCCACGGCGGTGGAACTCGGGATGGGTGGCGGTGTCGACCGCGCGCACACAGCGGATGATCGACCCGTCGACCGCGGCCAGATCCCAGCGCATGAAGGTGCGGAGGCCGACGATTCGATCGCCCGCCTCGGCCAGGATGGCGACCGAGCGGCCGAAAGGATTGTCGAAGTGCTTCCAGGCGAGCAGCTCGGGTGTGCGTTTCAGAAGACCGGGCTCGCCGAGGGCGGCACGCAACAGGTCGAGGACCGGCTCGACATCGTGGACTTCCAGGGCCCTGGTGGTGATGGTGTCAGGCACCGAGCACCTGCCGGTAGATGTCCTCGGTGGCGCGCACCATCGGCTCCAGCCCGTACTCCTTTGCCACCAGGTCCCGGGCCGCACCGGCGAGACGCATCGCCATATCCGGGTCGGCCAGCATGCGAAGCATGCCCTCGGCCAGCGCCTCGGGATCTTCCGGCTCGACCAGGATCCCGGTCTCCCCGTCCTTGACGATGCCGGGGACACCACCGGCTGCGGTGGCCACCACCGGTCGCCCGAGCGCCATCGCCTCGAGTATCGCCACCGGCAGCCCCTCCACCGACGAAGGGTTGACGAAGAGGTCGGCGGCGGCGACGAAGCGGAGGGCGTCGGGGCGGCGACCGAGGAATCGAAGTGAATCGCCCAGACCGGCGTCGGCCGCCTCCGAGGTGACGCGGTCGAGATCACCCGGGTACTTCTCGCCCCCGATCGAGACGACGGTCACATCGGGTCGGGAGGAGACGAGTCTGGCGGTGGCCTCGATGAGCACATCGTGGCCCTTGCCGGGACGAATGTTGCCCACATGGGCGATGAGCGGTGTGTCGGCGGCAACACCTAGCTGGGCCCGCGCCTCCTCGGCCGCTGCCGGCTCCACGCTCACGGCAACGCCGTTGGGGATCACCGTCACCGCCGGCCCCGGCCACGAGGACACCGAGCCGGCGACCGCACCCGACACCGCCATGGCGGCGCGGTTGCGCCCGTAGGTGAGGCGGTTCGCACCGCGGGTGAGCGGGCGATAGGAGTCGGCCATGTTGTGCTCGGTGTACACCACCGGCACCGGCGAGGCGAGACGAGCGACGATGCCCATGGTGGGCAGATGGGCATGGACCAGGTCGATGCCCTCATCACGTATCAAGGCTCGCAATCGGAGCAGGGTGCGCGGGGTCAAGCCGCGTCTGCTCCCGATCATGTGTACCCGGATACCAAGCTGCTCCAGATCGCCCACCAGTTGGTCCTTCCAGGGCAGCACGTAGGCGACCGAGTATTCGAACTGGTCGCGGTCCCAGAGTCGGGCGCCTTCAGAGATCAGCTTCTCGGCTCCTCCGATCCCCAGACCCTTGATCAGGACCAGGACACGGGGTTTCCCCGAGGCCACCTCAGTCCCTGTTGGCGGAGAGGAGCTCCGCCATACCCTCCTCGAAGCTCACCTCTGCCTTCCAGCCAAGGGTCTTGGCGATCAGGTCCGCCGAGACGTATGAAGGCGCAACATCGCCCGGTCGCGGCTGACCGTACGTCACCTCGGTGGGGAAGCGCTCGGTCACCACGTCGGCGAGTTGCTTGATCGAGATCATCTCGGGCGACACGACATTCAACGACATGCCCCTCACGTCGCTCTTGGCGGCGGCGACGAAAGCCCTGGCGATGTCGCGGACATGAGTGAACTGCCGACCCTGTGACCCGTCCCCCTGGATGGTGATCGGCTCGCCGTGCCGTGCCTTCTCGATGAAGATCTCGAACACCGAGTTGGGCCTCATCCCGAGACCGTAGGCGGTGCCCATCCTGAGGGCGACAACCGGCACGTCGCGAAGCCGGTCACAGGCGAGCAGCATCCGCTCCCCGCCCAGCTTGGTGATGTTGTACGGGTGATCCGGCTCACAGGGATGCTTTTCGTCGACCGGCTCGTAGACCGGGTCTCCGTAGACCTCCCATGTCGACGCATAGACCACCCGCGCCCCGGCCGCCTCGGCGGCCAGCGCGATGTTGGTGCTCCCGGTCACGTTGACCGCGGCGGCCAGCTCGGGATTGGTGGCGGCCAGGTAGACATCGCCGATGGCCCCGATGTGGATCACGACATCATGCCCCTGGACCGCGGTCGTCAGCGCCTCGGGATCGAGCAGATCCCCGATGATGGTATCGATTCCGGGCTCGGAAGACTCGACCTGGTCGTACCCGGTGACCTCGAATCCTTCGCCCGACAAAGCGCGGGAGACGTGCGTGCCGATGAAACCCGCAGACCCCGTCACCAAAGCTTTCATGGTGAGTCCTCCCTCTAAGTACCCCACTGAGAAGCCGAAATATAACACGGAGGGTGATCGACTCTCAAGGGGCCTTCGACCCTATCTTGGCCATCCTCTTGTGGATACGACGAAAAACAGGTTTCGAAAAAAAACCGAATTACGCGCTGGTAACCAGCACGCTCAGTGGTTAAGGTAAGCGCAGTTCGAGGCACCGGGCGTGCCGAGGACAGGGTTGGGGGAACTCGCTCAGTCGATCTCTGACCCGTACATGGGAGGCATTACAGATGCCGCATGGGGGCGGACGCCGTTGTGCACATCTGTCTGGGATAAAGAGGGCGGATGCCGTGACAAAGCGGTCTACCGGGTTCAGCGGGGGCAATTCAACCCAAGGGCGTCTGATGACGTCGTTGGCACAGGTTCGGGTCGACATCTCGTTCGCATTCGTGGACGCGTTGCTCATCGGGGTCGCCTATCTGGCGGCGCTCGGGATCAGGTCTCTCGACGGGGAGTTGCCCGTCGAATGGCTGCCGCGAGTGCTCAAGGTGCTCCCGGCCATCATTGCGGTTCACTTGATCGCCAACGTCGCCATGGGCGCCTATGGCCACGTCTGGGAGTACGCCAGCATCGGGGAGGCCAAGCGGGTCCTGGGTGCCTCGTTCTGGGCTTCGACGATTCTCATCCTCGGGACACTGGCGATTGGCGGGACGCCGAGACTGGTGCCCCTTTCGGTCCTGACCCTGGGTGGTCTGATCACTGTCGGTTTCCTCGGGATCGTTCGGTTTCGCTCCCGTCTCTTCTCCTTTCATCGCAGTCTGAAGCTCGACTCTCGCGACCGGGTCCTCATCCTCGGCACCGGCAAGCGCGCCGCCGAGTTCGCCCGTAGCGTCGGACAGGGCCCTTACGCGGTCAACGTGGTCGGGTTCGTCAGCTCCGGGCCATATGCCGGGAGCAGACGTCTGGCCGGGTTGCCCGTTCTGGGCGAGCTGGAGGACATCGCCTCTCTGATAACCCGATACGGGATCCACCAGGTCATCGTCGCCTCGGAGGGGGCCAGCGTCCTCGCCCGCCGTCTGGTCGACCTCTGTGTCGACGTCGACGTCCGGCTCCGGATCGTCCCCGATCTCGACGAGCTCCTCACCGGGTACGACGGCGGCCCCGACATCAGGGATCTCGAGCTCGACGACCTCCTGCTCCGGCCTCGGGTCAGCACCGATCTCCAGGCGGTCGAGTCGACCCTGCACGGCAAGACCGTTCTCGTCACCGGCGCCGGCGGCTCGATCGGCTCCGAGATCGTGGCCCAGGTGCTTCGTTTCATGCCGGAGACGGTCATCGCCTTGGACAACGACGAGACCCATCTTCACGACGGGATGCTGCGCTGGGAGGTGCCGGCGGGCACCAAGCTCAAGCCGGCGCTCTGCGATCTGCGCGATCAGGACAAGCTCCAGCACATCGTCGACAAGTACCAGCCGCATGTCGTCTACCACGCAGCCGCCCACAAGCACGTGCCCATCCTCGAGACATGGCCGGAAGAGGCCGTCAAGACCAACGTCGTGGGCACCGCCAACCTGATCAATTCGGTGCGTGACACCCGGACCGAGAGGTTCGTCTTGATCTCCACCGACAAGACGGTCGAGCCCAAGGGCGTGATGGGCGCCTCCAAGCGCATGGCGGAGATGCTGGTGCAGTCGGCGGCGGACACATCTCAGAACGGGTGCATCTACGCCGCGGTCCGCTTCGGCAACGTGCTGGGCAGCCGGGGAAGTGTTGTGCCCACCTTCATGGAGCAGATCCGGATGGGCGGGCCGGTGACCATCACCGACGAGCGGATGACTCGCTATTTCATGACCATCAGCGAGGCGGTGGAGTTGGTTCTCCAGGCCTCGGCGTTGGCCGACCGCGGCGAGGTGTTCGTGCTCGACATGGGTCAGCCGGTTCGCATCATCGACCTCGCCCATCGCATGATCCGTCTCGCCGGTCTGGTGCCGGGCCGGGACATCGAGGTAAAGGTGACCGGGGCGCGTCCGGGGGAGAAGCTGTTCGAGGAACTTGCGATCGGCCCCCTGCTGAGCAGCCCCCATCCCCAGATCAACATCGCGGTTGCCTCGGTCCCCGGACCGGCCACCTTGCACGACTGTTTGCAGCAACTGCACGAGCTTTCATCGCGGAGGGGAGCGAAGGCGGAGCTCAAGGAGCTCTTGTTGTCATTCGCCAATCGCCACGACTGGGCGATGGAGGAGTCAGTCGATTTGAGAGAAACAAGTGAGGTAAGACAGTGGATCTGACGACGATCAAGGGTATAGCCAAGGCCAGATGGTGGATCTTGGTGGCAG
>DATHUL010000109.1:0-4571 GCA_035462285.1 Acidimicrobiia bacterium | reverse complement strand
CGAGTGGCGCCAATGGCCTCCACGAGGGGAAGGCTCCGTTGCGCCACAGCATCTCGGCCTTGCCCATCCCGTACCTGAAGTACTGCCGCCACAGCGCCCGGGGATGGTCGCGCGGGGTGTATTCGGAAGAGATGGAAGGGTCGACAAAGACCTTGCCCCCTTGTCTGCGCCATCGGAAGTAGAGATCGGCGTCCTCGGAAGTGCCCGAGGGGAAGGCACGGAACCCACCCAGGGTCTCGAACCACTCCCGTCTCATCGCACCGAGATAGACGGTGTCCACCTCCTCCCTGATCACGGAGTGATGGAACCGGCCCGGGCCCATGGTGAGCGGGCTCTTCATCGCCGCAGCAACGGCCCGACCGAATCTGGTCCGACCAACCGGGTACATCCGGCCCCCAACCGCCCCGCCCGTCTCCTCGAGGGCCGTCACCGAGGCCCGGACGTAGTCGGGGGCGAAAGCGGTGTGCCCGTCGGACCGGACCAGGTCCGCGCCGGTGGCCTTCTCCGCGGCCAGGTTCAACCCGGGGGCCTGGCGGCGCTCCGGATTGTGCACAACGATGAGCCGCTCGTCTCTCCCCGCCCAGACATCGAGCTTTTCCCGGGTCCCGTCCTCGGAACCACCGTCGGCCACCACCACCTGGAACGGGCCGGGGTAATCCTGGCCGAGCAGGTCGGTGAGGACGTCGTCGATGAACTCGGCCTCGTTCCACACCGCCAGGATCACCGAGACCGAAGGCCGGTCAGGCGGGTCGGGCATAGGCATCGACCACCTCGGCCGGATCCCCCACCATCACCATGCGCCCGTGGTCGAGCCAGATCACCCGATCCGACATCTCCTTCACCGTCTCCATCTGATGGGAGACGAAGAGCACTGCTGCCCCCGAGTCGATCAGGTGCTGGATCCTCTCCTTCGACTTCTCCTGGAAGGCGGTGTCGCCCACCGAGAGCACCTCGTCGACCACGAGGACATCGGGCTCGATGTCGGTGGCCACGGCGAAGCCCAACCGGGCCAACATGCCCGAGGAGTAGCTGCGGATGGGGACGTCGATGAAGTCGGTCAACTCGGCCCACTCCGAAATCGCCTCGATCCGGTCCCTCATCTGCGACGGGGTGCGTCCGAGCAGCGTCCCATAGAGGACGATGTTGTCGTGGGCGCTCATCTCCTGGTTGAACCCGGCTCCCAACTCGATCATCGGGGCCACCACCCCGCGCACCACCATCCGGCCCTCGGTCGGGGGAAGGACCCGGGCCACCATCTTCATCAGGGTGCTCTTCCCCGCCCCGTTGGGGCCGATCACCCCGAGTACCTCACCCGGGCTGAGCGAGAAGGAGACGTCGCGAACCGCCCAGAACTCCTCACGCTTGACCTTGCGCTTGAGCAGGTTGATGGCGAACTCCTTCATCGTCCCGGCCCGGTCGCGGGTCAGCCGGTAGGCGAGGGAGACGTCGGTTGCCTCGACCGCGACGGTCACAACACGACCACCAGGTTCTTCCACGATCTGGTGAACACCCAGACCCCGGTCAGGAGCACGACGATCGAAGTCCCGATCATCACCCCGAACATCCAACCGGGGGCGAAGGCGCCCTCGTAGATGAACCCGCGGAACACGGTGAGATACGAATAGAGGGGGTTGGCGTAGATCAAGGGAAGGAACCGCTCCGGGACGATCGAGATCGGGTAGAAGGTGGGGGTGAGGTATCCGAGCAACTGGGTGAGGACCGCGGTCAGGTCGAGCACGTCGTAGAAGTAGACCGCGGCCGAGGCGACCAGCAGACCGAGCCCGGCCACCAAAAGGAGCAAGAAGAAGGCGGGAATCGGAACCAGGATCACGGTCCAGGGGATGCCCACCCCGGTGATCAGTTGGATGGCGAGCAGCGGCATCAGGCTGATCACGAAGTTGACCAGCGCCGCCACCGACGCCGCCACCGCGAACACCTCGGCGGGGACATAGACCTTGGACAGGACCGAAGCGCTGTTGACGATCGACGACCCGGTGGCGATCACACCCTGGGCGAAGAAGGTGATGAGCAGGATCCCGGAGAGGAGATAGGCGACGTACGGGACATCACCGGGCATCTCGAAGCGGAAGAACTGGCTGAACACGATCCAGAGCACGGTCATGGTCAACAACGGGTTGAGCAGCGTCCACCACACCCCGAGAGTGGATCGCTTGTACCTCACCGTGAGGTCGCGGGTGACCAACAGCTTCAACAACCCCCGGTAGGCCCACAGATTGGACAGCTCGGTGAGGATGGGGCGGCGGGGCTGATCTGAGTCGTAGACGTAGGTCGTGGTCATACTGAGCCGGGGAGGTAGGGAGACCCCGTCGACCACCCCGCCGGTGGAGGGTAGTAGCCGGTGTGACGCTTCCATGACCTTGGCCGCGCCGCTTCCCCGGTATTCCCCTACCGTGCCCTGCGATGAGCGCCGACCGGGAATACACGGCACGACTCCAGGCCGAGACCGCCCGCGGCTGGAAGCGACTGCTCGACGTACAGGCCCCGTACCGGCGTCACGTCAGGAGGGTGGTCGAAGGTCGTGTGCTCGATGTCGGGTGTGGGATCGGTCGCAACCTGCACCATCTCGACGGCAATGGGGTGGGGGTCGACTCGAACCCGCACTCGGTGGAGGTGGCTCGCCAACGGGGCCTGACCGCGTACACGACCGACGAGTTCGAGCTCAGCCCCTATGCGGTCCCCGGCGGGTACGACACCATGCTGCTGGCCCACGTCCTCGAGCACATGACTCTCGATCAGGCATCGGATCTGGTCGGTGGGTACCTGCGATACCTCGCTGCCGGCGGTCGGGTGGTGGTGATAGTGCCCCAGGAGGCCGGCTTCGCCTCCGACCCGACCCATGTCGCCTTCCTCGACCTCGACGAGGTCGAGGTGATCGAGGGCCGGAACGCCCTGACCCGGGAACGGACCTACTCCTTCCCGCTTCCCCGCCCGGTGGGGCGGTTCTTCAAGTACAACGAGACCGTCGTCCTCTCCCGCAAGACCTGAGGCCGGCCGCCCCTTATCCTCCCGCTGTGCCAATCCCCCGCCCTGCCCTCAGGCCCTGGATGCTCGCCGCCGTCGCGGTCCTGCCTGGATTCGTGTGGTGGTTGGGGTGGTACCCGGGCTTTCTCTCCAGCGACGGCATCGACCAATTCGGCCAGATCGCCAACGGCGTCTACTTCGACCACCACCCCGCCATCCACACCCTGTACCTGAACGTGCTCAGTCTCGGGGGAAACCTCCCCGGTCTGGTCACGCTCTTCCAGCTCCTGGTGCTCGGCGTTCTGCTCGCCTACGCCGCCCGTTGGCTGGTGGAGGCGGGGGTGCCCGCCTGGCTTGCGGTCGGTGTCGCCTGGCTGCTCGGTCTCTCCCCCGCCGTTGCCCCCACCACCCTCGCCCTCTGGAAAGACGTCCCCTTTGCCCTCTTCATGCTCTGGGCGTGGATCGAGCTGCTCGCCCTCGCCGTCGACGAGGAACGGGCCCAGCGGCTCTGGCCGGCGATCCGCATTGGCGTGGCCCTGGCCGGTCTGTGGTTGTTCCGGGGCAACGGCCCGCTCACCGTCCTCCCGGTTCTCATCGCACTGGCCTGGGTCCACCGCCACCGATTCAGGACCTGGGCCGTCACCGCCGGCACCGTCGCTCTCATCGTCTTTCTCGTCGTCGGACCCCTCTACGCCCTGGTCGACGTGCAGGGATCCGGGATCGAGCCGGCCCAGGTGTTCCTTCCCGACATCGCCGCCTCCTACAACCACGAGCCCGAGACCTTCACCGAGGCGGACATCGAGCTGATCGAGTCGGTGGCGCCCCCTCTGATCTGGACCGAGCGGTACGACTGCTACGACAGCACCCCCCTCCTCTTCGACCCGTTCTTCGATCAGGCGCCGGTACGGGAGTCACCCGGGCCATTCCGGCAGCTGGTCGTCGACGTCATGGTTCGTGACTTCGACTCGGTGCTGGCCCACCGGGTCTGCGCCGCCAACTACCTGTATGCCCCGGCGCAGCCGGCCGACGCCTACTTCCACCGTCCCCCCTACGACATCCCGCCCAACACCCTGGGACTGGTCCGTAACCCCATCATCGGGGCGGCCTTCGACCTGACCGACCGGGTTTGGCGCTGGGCGGAGATCGAGAGCCGGCTCTGGCTCACCTGGCGGCCCGCCATCCTCCTCCTCCCTGCGCTGGCCGCGGCGGTGTTCCTCGCGATCAGAGGGCCTCGCACGCTTCTCCCCTCGGCACTCCTCGGGGCCCACACCTTGAACCTCTTCCTCACCTCCCCGGCCCAGGAGTTCCGCTATGCCTTCCCGGTCTACCTGATCTCGGCACTGACCCTGACCCTGCTCTGGCCGGCGGTGAGGAGAGGTGACTGACCCCTGAACGGGCACATCAATGATGTTGCGGCCGAGCTGGCTCCGCGCATCGATCCTCTTTGATAGCCTCCCGCGCCACCGCAAGCCGGCTGAAAGGATCGACGTGATCAGACTTCGGAAGAGGGTGCTCACCCTGGCAGCGGGCGTCTTCCTGATTCTCGGTGCCGGGACAGCCCTTGCCGTGACCACCACTCATACCGGCAC
>DATHUL010000108.1:0-7670 GCA_035462285.1 Acidimicrobiia bacterium | reverse complement strand
ACCACGTACTCCGGTCTCTGCTCCACGTCCCACCAGGTGAAGCGCAGGACGCGCCATCCGGCTAGCTGAGCCAGATTGTCCCGTTCACGATCGGTGAGGAAGGCATCAGCCTGAGTGTGCCATAGGCGGCTGTCCGCTTCTATGACGAGGAGGTGCTCACCGTAGGCCAGATCGACCCGACCGTTGGCCGGCGCCAGCCAGGGAGCCCTGAATTCCCGTATCGGTGGGGGAAGACTGGCCCGCTCGATCAGTTCGAGGAGCCGGGCCTCGAGTTCGCTCGGATCGCGTTCGGGGGCGCCTCCCCGATCCTCCATCACCTTCCGCATCGTCCTGGTGCCCGGTTTTCCTCTGCGGCCCAGGTCGGCGAAGAGCCCTAGCAGGGTCTGATGAGAGGTGAGTCCGTGCGACACGGCCCAGTCCACGAGGCGAGCGAGACGATTCACCCCGAGGTGTGCGGCGAGGTCGAGGATGGTCCGCGCCGGCGTCGTGACCGGTAGTCCCGCCCTCACCGTTACCTGCTCCGGGGTCAGATCGGTCTTCTGTCGCACATCGACTCCCGGATAGCGGTTCGAACGTCGCACCGGGACCGTCACGATGAGCAAGCCCTTCCTGAGTCGTGGCATGCCATACAGCTGAGCCGCCGACTCGTGCGATACCACGCCTCCGAGACGATGACAGGCCGCGGCCAGAGTCGCGTGCCACGCCGATGTGGCGCCCGGGGGTCGGTAGGTGCTGGGACCGGAGAGCTACAGCCATCCTTCCCGCTCCCGTCGGGACAGCCACTCACGTGATCCGCCCAGGGCTTGTATCTCCGCCGAAGTGATGCTCCCGCCATTGCTCAAAGCCTGCGTGATGACTCTATTCGATATTGCCATTGCCCCAACATGGACGATCCGAGTCGACGATGGAAGGGGTACGTCCCACCACCGGCCGACGGCTCGAACGTTATGCAGTGCGTCACATATCCGTGACGCCCTGCATTAGGAAAGCGCCAGGTCCCCGGCGAGGCGGTCCAGGTAGGGGATGGTTTGGTCGGGGGGGAGGGGGCGGAGGTTGAAGATGGCGTGGTCGACGCCGGCCTCGGCGAGGGTGGCGAGGTCGTCGACGCGGGTGCCACTGGCGATGATCGAGAAGGAGGACGGATCACGACCGGCGTCGGCCACCGCCTGTCGCACCCGGTCCACCTCTCCGACGATGTCCATCCGCGTCGCCAACGGCATCCAGCCATCGCAGAACTCGACCATGTCGGCGATGGTTCGAGGTCCGGCGGCGGCACCCATGATGATCGGCGGGTGGGGTTGTTGTACCGGCTTGGGCCAGGCCCACGACGACTCGAGACGGAGCAGGTCACCCTGGAACGAGGCCTCGTCCTCGGTCCAAAGCGTCTTCATCAACAGCACCTTCTCCCGAAGCAGGGCGCGACGTTTCGCATACTCCACGCCGTGACTCGCCATCTCCTCCCGATTCCACCCATATCCAATGCCGAAGAGGAGGCGCCCACCGGAGAGGGCATCGAGGGAGGCCACCTCCTTCGCCGTCCAGATCGGGTCCCGTTGCGCGATCAGGGTGACCCCCGTCCCCAGTTGCAGACTCGTGGTCACCGCCGCCGCAAAGGAGAGGGCGACGAAGGCGTCATGGGAGCGCCAGTATTGGTCGGGCAGCGGCGGCGCACCCTCGATCCCGCCCCAGGGTGATGCTCGCGACGAGGGAATGTGCGAGTGCTCGGGAAACCAGAGCGAGTCGAACCCCCTTGCCTCCACCTCCCCGGCCAGCTGGTCGGGGCGAATTGCCGTATCGGTCGGGAAGATGGACACTCCGAATCTCATATCTCGAAGATAGGCGATGACGCTGGCGCAAAGAATCCGGGACAAGATCGAGGCGGAGGGCCCCATCCCGTTCGAGGAGTTCATGAGTCTTGCTCTCTACGACCCGGAGGGCGGGTTCTTCGGTTCCGGCATCCTCCGCTCGGAGAAGGCGGGTGACTTCCTGACTTCTCCCGAGGTCAGCCCGCTGTTCGGTGAGACACTGGCTCGCTACGTCGAGAGGGAACGGGAGCGGATCGGTGAACCGTTCACCCTGATCGAAGTGGCGGCCGGGTCCGGCTCGCTGATCGGCCCCCTGCTCGAGACGATCGACGTCGAGGCGTGGGCGGTGGAGACGTCGCCAGCGGCTCGTCTCGCTCTGGAGTCGGTGCTTCCCGCCGACCGCATCGGCATCGATCTGCCCCCACGGAGTCGGGGTGTGGTCATCGCCAACGAGCTGACCGACAATCTCCCCATGTCGTTGGCCCAACGTGTCGACGGCGCCTGGCGGGAGCGATGGGTCGGGCTCGACGGGCACGGTCTTGGATTCGTCGACACCGATGCCCGCGGCGATGTCGTGCGCTGGCTCGGCGACTACGCCGGCGAGGTGCCCGACGGAGGCTGGGTGGAGGTGCAACTGGCCGCCTCGGAGTGGCTGCGCGACGTGTTGCGACGGTTGGAGGCCGGCTCGATCCTCCTCTTCGACTACGGGGACCTGGCCGAGAACCTCGTCCCGAGACGCCAGGATGGGACCCTCCGCACCTACCGGGCCCACCATCTCGGGCCTCATCCTCTCGACGAGCCGGGTGAGACCGATATCACCGCCGACGTCAACTTCACCGCGTTGGTCGCCGCCGCCGAGAGCGCGGGCGCCGCCGTCGAGCTCCACCGCCAGGACGACTTCCTGACCGATCTCGGCCTCCGGGATCGGCTTTCGGAGTTGCGTCATCTCGAGTTGGAGGCGGCCAGATCCGGGAACGACATGGAGCGTCTCGAGCTTCGGACCAGGAAGACCGAGGCGGAGACGTTGCTACATCCCAGGGGACTGGGCGACTTCCGGGTGCTGGTGGCCTGCAAATAAAGAAGCGGAGTCGGAAGACTCCGCTTCTTTATGCAGGGCGTCACGTATACGTGACGCCCTGCATTAGGAACGGGGGTCCACTACGGCGTGTTGTCCACCTCCACCAGGGTGTAGCCGAAGGTGGTGGTGTTGTCGGAGTGGGAGACGGCTCCGAGGAAGTCGCCGGCGGCCAGACCGGCCCAACTCACTTCGACCGTGCCCACCGTCCCCTGTACGGCCGAGGGGGGCGCCGCGTCGACGACGAGAGAGCCTCCTCCACCGGCAAGGGGAACCTGCCATGTGTTCACGGTGTACCCGACTTCGATCCCGGTGGTCTGCCATCCGTGCACGTACAGGGTGTAGGTGTCGTCTCCGGGCAGCTCGAACTCGATCAGCTCATCGGTGCCACCGGCGCCCGAGGAGGCGACCTGCTCTCCTGCCGAGTTGTACAGGAACAGGTCGAGGTCGATCGCCGGGTTCTGCGGTGTCAGATCCGCCGTGGTGAGAGAGATCCGCAGATGGGCGGCCCCCGCCACCGGGATCGGGTGGGCGGTGGCCCCGTTGCCGACATCGGCCGGAGTGAATGTCTGATCCGGGTCCTGGGTGACGGTTCCGGCAATCGGCGCGTTCGGCGACAGCCCGTGCGGCATGGCCGTGTACGGGCCGGTGTAGCCGAAGGCGACCGGGATGCTGGCCGTGCCCGACTCGCCCGAGCCGCTGACCGAATCTGCGAACTCGATGGCGGCCGCCCTGACCGCGATCGGGCTGCGCACCCGGTTGTGCCCGGATACCCAGGAGAGCGATCCGAAGCGCCACTCGCCTATGGGCGCGCCCTCGTTGACGAATGCGACCTCGAAGGTGGCCGACTCGCCGGGGGCAAGTGTGATCCGGTCCGGGGTGACCGTGACGTCGTAGCCCCGGGGCTCGTCGACGCGAGCCCGATAGGACTCGGTCTTGTCGGAGACATTGGTCACGGTGCGAATCACCGTCTTCGCCCCCGGCACCTCACTCACCCCGATCGACGGATAGTTGAGGTTGGTGGCGAGTGTCTGGAACCCGAGTGCGGCCAGCTGGTCGCAGGTGACCCCCACGATCAGGGGGACCAGTGCCGCTCCGCTGGTATCACAGAGGAAGGCGACGTAGTCGACCGCGCTGGCGTCGTATACCAGCCCCGGGTTGAATATCGACCCTGGTCGCGAGACGTTGCCCGCGGGGTCGACATGGCCGGCCCCGAAATCGAACGGGTCGGCCTTGGTCCTCCCGTCCTCCTTTCTCACGTCCTGGCGGGCGGTCGTCATCAACGCCGACTTGGCCATTGCCGGGGTCCAGTCCGGGTGGGCCTGCTTGAGCAGGGCGAACAGCCCGGCCACATGCGGGCTCGACATCGACGTGCCCGAGATCGACTGGAACAGCTGCCCGGGAGCACCCAGGGTCGGGGTCGGGGAGGCGCCGGCCAGGATGTTCACCCCGGGCGCAGTCACGTCGGGCTTGATGATGTCCTCCGACGCCGGGGTGCCGACCGGCCCCCGCGACGAGAAGGCCGCCATCGTGTTGCCCCGCTGCCGCTCTCGCTCGCCGTCGGTGAGCTCGACCGTGGCATCGGCACCGTTCTCGGCGATGTACTCCTTGAGGGCGCTGCCGTCGGTGAAGTTGACGTGGACCGAAGGCACCCAATGGTTGTCGGTGACCAGGTCCTGGACGTCGTTCGTGTTGTAGAGGACCATGCCGGCCCCGCCCGCCTCGAACACTGCCCGGCTCTTCTCGACTCTTGCCTGCACGCCCCGCAGACAGAGGACGACCGCGCCGGAGATGTCCCCGGTGAACGGTGCCTCCGGATCGCACAACTCGTTGCCGAAGGCGGCGGCGTCGACGAATGGCAGCTGGCCTCCGGTCCCGGGAGTGATCGAGGCACCCTCGTACTTGCCCTGATCCTTCTTGAACCAGCGGGCCCAGCGGCTCTTCCATTCGGTCGAGTCCCCGGTCAGGATCTCGGCGATGTAGGTCTTGTCCTGCTCGCTGGCGCCGACGGAGGTGATCCACGGCACAGTGGCCGGGCTGCCGATAGTGGATGCGCCCGGCCCGGCATTGCCATTCGAGGTGGCGGCGAAGACACCGGCATTCGCCGCGAAGAGGAAGGCGATGTCGTCGGGACCGGTGAGCCCTGGGGCTGCGCTTCCGATCGAGTAGTTGATCACGTCCACCCCGTCGGCCACCGCCTGGTCGATCGCATCGGCCAGATCCCCTCCGAAGCACCCGAGGGAGCCACAGGCGCTGTATGCCGCCACCCAAGCGTCCGGGGCGATCCCGGTCACCTCACCGAAGTCACGACCGAAGATCGAAGCCTCGACGTCGCGGTTTCCGACCGCGGTGCTGGCGGTGTGAGTCCCGTGCCCGTCGTAGTCACGGGCAGTGGAGTATGTCTCGGAGCCGATGAACAACTCGTAGAGAGTGCGCATGTCGCGGGCACCGATGAGCTTGTCGTTGCAGTCGAAAGGCGCATCGTCCGGGTTGTAGACGGTATCGCCGAACTCGCATATAGGAGTCCCCCCCATCCAGTTCGCGGGTGGGGCGCCGAGCCCGGTGTCGGCGAAAGAGGGGTGTTCCGGCCAGATCCCGGTGTCGATCACCCCGACGATCACGCCGGCCCCGGTGTACCCGCTGTCCCAGGCTCCGCGCCGGTCGTCGAGCCCGAGGAAGTGGGGCGAGTCGGTGGTGTGAAGCTGACGCAGCTCGTCACGCTGAACCAAGAGAACGCCCTTCTGTGTGGCCAGCGCCTCGGCCTCGGCCGGGGTGAGCACCGCGCTGAACCCGTTGGCGGCGTACTCGTAGCTCGCCACCAGAGCGCTCTGGTCGATCCCGGCTCCGTCCAGGGCCTCGGCTTTCTCCTGGTCCAGTTCGGCGACATACTGCTCCACGTCGGAGCTGGTCGGATCAGGGGGTTCCTCTCCGGCGGGGGCGATCTCTTCGTTGCCCAGCACTGGCGCCGATGCCATGACCACCACATAGGGGGCTGAGGCGTCTTCGGTCTGGGCGATGATGGGGGCAGGCCCCGCTCCGGCAGGTATGGCGGTAAGGGCCATGGCCAGAGCGCTGACGACGAGCAGGGTGCGTCTCACTCAGGTCTCCTCGGTTGTCCAACGTGACCGTGCCGAAGCAGGCGGTCCTCCACTGTGATAACCACCCCGAGCCAACCCGGGGCGACCATACACGAATCGGCGGCGTCTGTCAGCCCGATCCGTAGGAACCGAAACAACCCGCCCGACGTCCTATCTTGGTGACCAGACCGATGCGTACCGCGACACTGCTCGTTCTGCTCATCGTCGCCACCGCGGCGTGCGGAGCCGGCTCCGAGCCGAGCGCATCGACCCTTGTCACGACGACCACCAGCGAAGGCGAGACCACCACCATGCCCCCTTCCGACGCCGAGCTTCCCATCGTCGAGCCGGCCGTGACCGATCTGGCCGAGCGTCTCGGAGTCGACCGGGCCGAGATCGAGGTCGTGATGGCAGAGAGGGTCACCTGGCCCGACGGGAGTCTTGGCTGCCCCCAGCCGGGCATGTCCTATACCCAGGCCCTGGTAGAAGGTTCCAGGGTCGCCCTCGGGCATGACGGGCGGGTCTATCTCTATCACGCCGGAACCGATGACCAGCCTTCCTTGTGCCCTTCGGAGGACAAGGACGGGGGCCACGATTTCTTGCCGCCGCCAGGCTTCAACGACTGACCGAAGCATCCCGCCGGCACACCGAGGGGCATCGGGCCCGGAGGGGAATATCACCCGGGCGCCATTAGGATCCCGCCCATGAACAACCTGAAGACGGTCGCATTGCTCGCCTTCATGACCACCCTGTTGTGGCTGGTCGCGGTGTCTCTGTTCCCCGACGGCGGTTTCGTGATCGGGCTGGTCTTGGCCGTCGGCTTCAACCTGGTCGCCTACTTCTTCTCCGACAAGTTGGCATTGGCGGCTAGCCGGGCCCAGCCGGTGACCGAGTCGGAGCTGCCCCAGGTGTATGCCATCGTCCGGCGGCTCGCCTTGCAGAAGAACATGCCCGAGCCCCGGATCTATCTGATCGACTCGCCACAGCCCAACGCCTTCGCCACCGGCCGTTCACCGAAGAAGGCGGCGGTGGCGGTGACCAGCGGGATCCTCCAGGTGCTCACGGTCGACGAGCTCGAAGGCGTCCTCGCCCACGAGCTGGCCCATGTCAGCAATCGTGACATCCTGATCAGCTCGATCGCGGCGATGATCGCAGCCGCCCTGACCATGTTGGCGAGGATGGCGTTCTGGTTCGGCGGTGGCGGGAACAACCGGGAGAACCCGCTCGGGGCGATCGGGGTCATCCTCTCCCTGATCGTGGCCCCGATCGCGGCGATGTTGATCCGCCTCGCCATCTCCAGGACCAGGGAGTTCCATGCCGACGCCACCGGGGCGGAGACCACCGGGCGTCCCCTACTCCTGGCCAGCGCATTGGAGAAGATCGCAGCCGGTACCGCCCGGATCCCGATGAACGTGAACCCGGCCACAGCTCAGCTCTTCATCGACAATCCGATGAAGGCGGTGCGAGGGGGCGGGCTGATGAGACTGCTCAGCACCCACCCGCCCACCGAGGAGCGCATCGAGCGTCTCACCCGGATGGCGCAAGGCATCCGCTGACCCGAGACGCCGACCGGCGGGGCTTGGTACAGCAGCGGCACGATCTCTAACATTCACTGTCCGGACCGAGCGTCTTTGGCGTGCGGTTTGGCATGCCGGGATGCCCGAGCGGCCAAAGGGAGCAGACTGTAAATCTGCCGGCTGACGCCTACGGAGG
>DATHUL010000107.1:0-2509 GCA_035462285.1 Acidimicrobiia bacterium | reverse complement strand
CGGGTAGAGCTGACCGAGTTGGAGAGGGCCGCCCGACATCGCGCCCTGTGGACCGAGCTGAGAAGGGACCCGTCCCGCTCCGCGCCGGTCCCGTGGTGGCAGCGATGGTCCTATGTGGCCGCGGGGCTGTTCGTGCTGGTGGGGTTGGCCGGGGTGCTCAACGGTGTCATCGGCTCGGGAGACGGCGGAGGGGAGGCACAAGAGTCCCGGGTCGACCTCGAGGCGGCCCCGGCCGGCGACGAGGCCGCCCCGTTCCTCGCCGAGGACAGTGGCGGCGAGGACGGGGGCGACTCGGCGGTGACAATCACCGCGGCGGCAGAGGAAGCCGGTTCGGTCCCCTTCCCCGAGCTGGCCGACGAAGTACGCGCCTCCCGGAGGACCGTCCCGGGATCGGGCACGACCAGCCAGGAACCTACGGTGGACGAATGTCTGGGGCGGCTCGGGCTCGACGATCACGTCGTCGTCGCCGAGCTCGAGCTCGACCAGGTGTACCTGGCGGTGATGGCCGAAGACCGGGAGGCGGACCGGTCGGTGACCTTCGTCACCGCGGTCGAGTGCGAGATCGTATTCGTGGATCGATGATGCCCTTGTCGGCTAACTAACCTCTCGTCGATGGAGGAGCTGGCCAGAAGATTCGCCGACATTCTCGAGCAGGTAGCGATCAAGGTCCGCTCGCTCACAGTGGAGCCGGTCGCACGCTTTCTGCGATTGGCAGGTTTGGGAATCCTGGTCGCCACTTTGGGGTTCTCCGCGTTGTTGTTCCTGTCCCTTTCCATCTTCGGCGCCCTGGAGATTCCGCTGACCACCGCCGGTGCCTTCGCCGTGGTCGGAGTGGTGCTGGTCGGGGCGGGTACCTATCTCTGGATAAAGCGAACCTGAGGGACCGATGAGTCACGAGAAGCTGGTCATCATCGGCTCGGGCCCGGCCGGGCTGACCGCCGCGCTCTACGCCGCCCGCGCCGACCTCGACCCGCTCGTCTTCGAGGGAGTTGCCGCCGGTGGCCAATTGATGATCACCACCGACGTCGAGAATTACCCCGGATTCCCCGACGGGATCCTGGGACCCGAGCTCATGGACCAGTTCCGGAAGCAGGCAGAGCGATTCGGGGCTCGTCTGCAACAGGTCGACGTGACCGAAGTCGACTTCGGGACCACGCCGCACCGGCTGAAGGTGGGGGGCGACGAGTACACAGCCGACGCCGTGATCATCGCCACCGGTGCCAGTGCCAAGTGGCTGGGCATCCCCGGCGAGGAAAGGCTGACCGGACGGGGGGTGTCTGCTTGTGCGACCTGTGACGGCTTCTTCTTCCGCGACCAGGAACTGATCGTGGTCGGTGGCGGGGACACCGCCATGGAGGAAGCCCTGTTCCTCACCAAGTTCGCCTCCAAGGTCACCGTGGTCCATCGACGCGACGAGTTCAGGGCTTCCAAGATCATGGCCCAGCGGGTGCTGGACCACGGGAAGATCGAGGTCATCTGGAACGCGGTGTTGAAGGAGATCCATGGCGACACCACCGTCGAGAAGGTCACCCTCGAGGACACGGTCACAGGGGAGCGACGTGAGCTGGCCAGCAACGGTGTGTTCGTGGCGATCGGGCACAAGCCCACCACCGACCTGTTCGCCGGCTACGTGAACCTGGACGAGAACGGGTACATCGTCAATGCACCCGACGGGAGCACCCGGACCAACGTCGAGGGAGTGTTCGCCGCCGGCGACGTCGCCGACCACACCTATCGTCAGGCGGTGACCGCGGCGGGCACCGGGTGCATGGCCGCCATCGACGCCGAGCGATGGCTGGCCGGTCGAGAGTGACCCCGGCCTGGGCTCCCCGGTCTGATCGGCACTACCGGCAACACTGGCTACCCTGGTCGGAGGGAGCATCGACCAAGGAGAGCTCGAAGTAATGGCCGAGAACATCGTCACCCTCAGCGACGGCACCTTCAACGATGCGATCAGCGGCGAGCGGCCGATCCTGGTCGACTTCTGGGCAGAGTGGTGCGGCCCCTGCCGGGTGATCGCGCCGGTTCTCGAGGAGATCGCGGCCGAGCACTCCGAGCTCACCATCGGCAAGCTCAATGTCGACCAGAACCCGATGCCGGCGGCCAAGTACGACGTGATGAGCATTCCCACCCTGATCCTGTTCAAGGACGGAGTCGAGAAGAAGAGAATCGTCGGCGCCGCCCCGAAGCACCGTCTCCTCCAGGAGCTGGGCGAGTTCCTCTGATCGCCCGGGGTCAGCCTCTTACAGCGTACGGTTCGTTGTCGAACCTGCCGGGTATAGCGTAAGACGGACAAATGCGTCTCTATCGGATGGGTGACGAGGGACCGGCGGTACGGGACATACAGGAGCGTCTCGATGCCCTGGGCCATCCCTCCGAGCCCGATGAGCGCTCGGTCTTCTCCGAGGGGACTCGTCGGGCGGTGCGGGGCTTCCAGAAGGCCAAGGGCCTCGACGTGGACGGCATCGTTGGTCCCGACACCTGGCGTTCCCTATACGAGGCCGGCTAT
>DATHUL010000106.1:0-5237 GCA_035462285.1 Acidimicrobiia bacterium | reverse complement strand
GGGTTTCTCCGGGTTCCCCCGGAACCAGTTCACCGCGTTGCCCGACGCCGAGGATCGGATCCTGGCCACGTCGATCACCGCCGCCTGGCGCTATGGCTCCGTCCCCGAAGACACGACACGGGCGTGGGAGACGGCCCGGGAGACGATGATGGAGAGGTTCTTCGCCGACTGGTCGGCCTCGGTGCAGCATCAGGGATGGCTGATGGCGGTGGCCGTGCTCGAGGCGGTGCCCGAGATCGAGGAGATAGACCTCCGGCTCCCCAATCAGCACCATCTCCCATTCGACGTCTCCCGCTTCGGCATCGAGCACGAGGGCACGGTGTTCCAGCCGGTCTCCGAGCCTTACGGCGACATCGGGCTCACGGTCTCTCGCTGACCTGCCCGGTCCGCCCTTCCAGGATGGCGAGGAAGGAGCGGGTCTGGATCTCTTCCAGGGTGAGACCGGTCCGGGACGTGGCCTCGTCCTCGCCGATGGCGCCGCAGTTGATGGCGCGGAGGAAGAAGTTGAGCAGTCCCTGCCCGGTGGCGGCGTCGTCGAACACCTCGCCGACCATGGTCGCCTTGGCGGCCGACTCGACGAAGTTGGACAGACGCGAGGCTGCCTGGTCCAGCCCCTCCAGGAAGAAGGCATAGACCGCGGCGTACCGGGTGGGGAATTGGGCCGGGTGCAGGTCCCAGCCCTGGTAGAAGGCGTGGGCCAACGAATGCCTGACGTGGTCGTAGTGCAGACGCATCGTCTCGTGGACCGCCTTCCGGTTCTCCTCGACCTGTGCCGCGCTCAGGTCGTCTCCCCGGTGCGGGGGCACCGGCATGACGTTGGTCGCACCGTCCGAGATCCACACCCCGGTCCCGGCCAGACTCACCTGGAGGCCGTGGCGGGCGAAGTCGCAGGCGGCGTGGGTCATGGTCTGGTAGGCGGCGGTGACGCTCAACGACGCGGTGTAGTCGTAGGTGCCGAAATGGGCGCCTCGCACCCGCCCCGAGCCGGCCTGGACGAACTTGCGCATCCCGAAGCTGCCGTCGCCGTCGACGATCGTCTGCGGGGTCTCCACCATCAGCTCCACCGGGATCGGCTCGATTCCCAGCCCTCGTTCCAGCTCACCGAGCGCCTCGGTCAGGACCACCACCTGCTCCACGTCCTGGATCTTGGGCAGGGTGACGGCGAATCCTTCGGGAAGTCGGCCCCCCTGCTCCACGGCGGTGGTGACGAAGAAGTCCAGCGTCCGCAGTGAGCGCCGATGCAACTCGCCCGACAGCGACTTGACCCGTATCCCGGTGAACGGGGGCAGCGAGCCGGCGGCCATGCCCGCGGCAAGCTCGGTTGCGGCCGATCGGGCGTGCCCGTCCTCCTCGTGGTCGGGGCGATGCCCGTACCCGTCCTCGAAGTCGATGCGGAAGTCCTCGACCGGCTCCCGGGTCAGCTTGGCCCGAACCAGACGGTGGACCTCGTCGGCCAGGTCCTGAGGGAGACCGAGAATGGCGACCAGGTCCTCGGCAGAGCCGGCCCAGCGATCCATGAACTCCAGCGAGAGCTCCCCGAGCCGGGTCGCAGTGCCGGCCGAGAAGAGATGGGCTCCCCCGTAGACGGTGTGGACCGGCTGGCGTTCCGGCCCCTCTCCGGGCAGCTCCCGACCCAGGCGCGCGGTCACCGCGCCGAGACGCTCGCCCCAGGTCGACATAGATGCGTCAGTCAAGGTCATGGGGGGCGACTCTAAGTGGGCTTGTAGGTTGGCGGCGATGGGAACGCTGTTGCTCCGTCATGCCGCCGTGATCGCCACCATGGACGGCGAGGAGATCCCGGATGGGGCCATCCTGGCCCGGGACGGATGGATAGAACAGGTGGGGCAGACCGACCTGCTGCCGAAGGACGCAGACGAGGTGGTCGACCTGACCGGTCACGTCGTCCTTCCAGGACTGGTCAACACACATCATCACCTCTATCAGACCCTGACCCGGGTGGTCCCGGCGGCTCAGGACGCCGATCTCTTCGACTGGTTGCGCACTCTCTATCCGATCTGGGCCGGGATGACCCCCGATCACGTCCGCGTCTCCACCAGGCTCGGTCTCGCCGAGCTCGCCCTCAGCGGGTGCACCACCGCGTCCGACCATCACTACCTGTGGCCCAACGGGTCCAGGGTCGAGGACCAGCTGGAAGGGGCGGCCCCGGTCGGTGTGCGATTCCACGTGTCCCGAGGCTCGATGAGCCTGGGGGAGTCCCGGGGCGGGTTGCCTCCCGACTCGGTGGTGGAGCCGGAGGAGCGGATCCTCGACGACTCGAGACGGGTGGTCGACCAGTACCACGACCCGGGGCGCGGAGCCATGACCAGGGTCGTTCTCGCTCCCTGCTCGCCGTTCACGGTGACCGACGAGCTGATGAGGGCCACGGCAGCCCTGGCCCGAGAACTGGGGGTGACGATGCACACCCATCTTGCCGAGACGGCGGACGAGGAGGCGTTCTGCCTCGCGCGCTTCGGGCGCCGCCCGGTGCAGTACATGGAGGATCTCGGCTGGGCCGGGCCTGACGTCTGGTACGCCCACGCCGTCCACGTCGCCGACGACGAGGTGGAGCGGATGGGGCAGGCGGGGACAGGTGTCGCCCACTGCCCGACCTCGAACATGCGTCTCGCCTCCGGGCTCGCCCCTGTGTCCCGCTACCTGGCTGCAGGTGTGCCGGTGGGGCGGGGGGTGGACGGCTCGGCCTCCAACGACTCTTCACACATGATGGCGGAGACGAGACAGGCTCTGCTGCTCAACCGGTTGGCGGTGGCGCCCGGGCTCGGATCGGGGGCGCAGATGACCCCACGCCAGGCTCTGCAACTGGCCACGGCGGGCGGGGCCCGGGTCCTGGGCCGGGATGACATCGGCAGGCTGGCTCCCGGTGTGGCCGCCGACTTCATCGCGTACGATCTGAATCGGATCGAGTTCGCCGGCGCCCTCCGCGATCCGGTGGCGGCGGTGGTCATGTGCGCCCCGGTCACCGTCGACCAGTCCTGGGTGCATGGGCGACGCGTAGTCGAAGACCGCCAACTCGCCTCGGTCCCCCTCCCCCCGCTGATCGAGGAGCACAACCGGCTCGCCGCCCTCCTCTGAGCCGACATGCCTCTTCGTCACCGGGCACAGCCGCGCCCACAGAACTAACTTCTCCGCTCTGTGGAGATCGTGCACCCGACCTCGGTCAAAGAGGCACTCGCCGGGCTGACCGAGGGTGTGACCCCCCTGGCCGGTGGCACCGACCTGATGGTGGAGGTCAACTTCGGTCACGCCAGGCCGACCCGGGTGGTCGGGCTGCGACGGCTCGCCGAGCTCAAGGAGTGGGACGGCTCGAGGATCGGATCGGGGGTCACCTGGCGACGGATCGAGCACGACGGCCCCACTGCCCTGGCCGAGGCGGCCCGCACCGTCGGGTCTCCCCAGATCCGCAATGCCGGGACCATCGGAGGCAATCTCGGCACCGCCAGCCCGGCCGGCGACGGGCATCCGTTTCTCGCCGCGGTGGACGCCACCGTCGAGCTGGCCTCGTCCACTGCCACCCGGACCCTGCCCTGGGCCGAGTTCTTCGTCGGGGTGAAGGAGACGGCGCGGCGCGATGACGAGTTGATCACGGCGGTGAACCTCCCCGAGCACCTGCCCGAGCGACAGGCCTTCGGCAAGATCGGAGTCCGCAATGCGATGGTCATCGCCACCGTGTGCGCCGTGGTGACCAGGGCGGAAGAGGGCCGGGTCACCGTCGCCCTCGGGTCGGTGGCCCCCACTCCGATTCGGGCCCCTCGAGCCGAGACGATGATCTCGTCGATCACCAGTCCCACCGAAACCGATCTCGCCGAGTTCCAGCGTCTCGTCTCCGAGGAGGTCCGCCCGATCACCGATCACCGCTCGACCGAGGAATACCGACGCCACGGCGCCGGGGTCCTCGCCCGGCGACTCCTGGAGAGGTGTCTGCGGTGATAGTCGAGTTCACCGTGAACGGAGTGGAGGTCAGCGCCCCGGTGACCTTCCCGGGGAGCCTTCTCGACCTGCTCCGGGACGATCTAGGCCTCCCAGGGTCGAAGGACGCATGCGAACAGGGCGAGTGCGGCTCGTGCTCGGTCATCCTCGACGGCGAGCTGGTGTGCTCCTGTCTGGTGATGGCGGCCGACGTCGCCGGCTCGTCTGTGACCACGGTGGAGGGAATCGGCTCCGACGGCGCCCTCCACCCGGTCCAGGAAGCGCTGCACCGGGCCGGGGCGGTGCAGTGCGGTTTCTGCACGCCCGGCTTCGTGGTCGCCGCCGCCGACCTGTTCGCACGCAATCCGAGCCCGACCCTCACCGAGATCAAGGAGGCATTGGCCGGCAACATCTGCCGGTGCACCGGGTACGGGGCCATCCTCCGCGCCCTGGAGCGGGTCGCCACGGGATCGGCCCGATGACCACCACCACGAGACGTCGCACCGTGGCCACCGACGGGACGGTGGGGCAGTCGCCGAATCGTCCCGACGGCATCCCCAAGCTGCGCGGGGAGTTCGAGTTCGCCCAGGACCTGAGGGCGGAGGGGATGCTGTGGGCGGCGACGGTGCGCAGCCCCCACCCCAGGGCCAGGATCGTCTCGATCGATCTAGCTCCAGCCCTGGCCGTGGGCGGGGTCCATGCCTGTCTCACCGCCGACGACGTCCCGGGCAGGGCCACCTTCGGGCTGGAGCACCCGGATCAGCCGGTCCTGGCCGGGGACGAAGTGCGGTACTGGGGCGAGCCGGTGGCGGTGGTGGCGGCCGAGGACGAGGTGACGGCCCGTCTCGCCGCAGGGTTGGTCGAGACCGACTACGAGATCCTGGACCCGCTCACCGACCCGGCCGAGGCCGATCACAGAGACGAGGTGTTCCGCCGGATGCGGATACGGCGCGGCGACCAGACGGTCCGGGGATCGGTGGTGGTCGAGGGCAGCTACCAGGTGGGGATGCAGGACCAGGCGCCGCTCGGGACCGAGGCCGGTCTCGCCGTTCCCGACGGGCACGGCGGTGTCGATCTCTACGCGACCAGCCAGTACGTCCACATCGACCAGGAGCAGGTGGTGGCCAGCCTGGGTCTCCGCCCCGACCAGGTGCGATCGCATCCCACCGGCATCGGAGGCGCCTTCGGAGCACGGGAGGACGTCAACCTGCACATCCATCTCTGCATGCTCGCGCTCCACACCGGGCGGCCGGTGAAGATGGTGTACCACCGGTCCGAGTCGTTCGCGGGGCACGTTCACCGTCACCCGGCCT